>JAEMPM010000103.1 GCA_022759285.1 Thermocrinis sp. | reverse complement strand
CTAAGCTTGAAGATTGCCCTCCCCGGAGGGAGGGTTGAGAGGATAAAAGCGGACTTTCCTTACAATGGTTCCCCAGTAGGCTTTAGGGTTTTGGTGAACGGAAAAACTGGGCTTGTGGTGGGTCTTTCTGATGACGGACAGGTCAAGGAAGTAGTATTTCCTGACAAGGTGCCTCTGACCTCCGAAAAGAACCTCTCAGCCCTAAAGGATACCGCTATGCTCTATGGCTTAATACCTTGGCTGTTGTTATGGGAACTTTTACCCGCTGAGTGGAACTGGAAGAAGGAAAGATTTCTTATGGTCCCTCTTTCCTCCTTTGTGGGCTTGGACCAGAGAACTAAACGGTTTTTAGATTGGGTGGCAAAAAACAAAAGGCTAAAGGAGGAAACAGCAAAGAAAAGGTTTGGATGGCAGTTTGTGAGACTTTTGTTGGAAAAAGGCTTTTTGAAAGTAGTAGAAGATTGGTCTGCGGTAAATGTGGAGGTGGAGCTTTTTAGCCTTAACCTTCCCTTTGATGTTGCACTTTCTAAGCTAAAAAAGACCAAAAACTACGCGGAAAGGGTAAGACTGCTCAGCTACCTCAGGGAGAGGTTGTACGCTACAAGAGAGGAGCTCAAAGAAGAAGGTTTTTCCTCCAAGGATCTGCAGTTTTTGGTCTCCAAGGGTATAGTCAAGGTGGAAAAGGAATTGATGCAAAACTTTGCCATTAACCCCAAAAGCCAGTTAAGGCAGAGTAGCATATCCTTGATAAAAAGCATACAAAAGCCAGTGCTAGTGGTGGGGAGTCTTTCAAAGCTTTTAGAACACCTTTTCCTTTTGGTGGAGTCCGCCCTAAGTAAAAACAAGAGCCTCCCTATATTCTGTTTTCAGAACTCCACGCTTCTTTACCTTATGAGGGAACTAAAGCCCCTTTTTGGAGATCGGGTGGTTTCTCTCTCTTCCTTTGACAGCCCAAGGCAGTTTGTGAAAAACTGGTTTTTGGCACAGGAGGAGGGAAGGGTGATCCTGAGTTCAAGGCTTGGACTTTTGGTGCCCTTTAAGGAGCCTTTCGCCTTTGTGCTATTCGAAGACCAAAATACAAAGCTATATAATGGAGTAGACCTTAGAAACTATCTTTTCCACCTTTACAGGTATTACGGCTCTCAGTTCTTTTACTACACCACAAGCCTTGGAGTGGATACTTACCAAAAGGTGAAAATTGGTGCTTGGCAGTTGGAAAAACTTGGCTACTCTGCAAGTGTAAAAATCCTAAAAAGAAAGCCGGAGGAAGTTTTTTCCCAAGAGCTTCTTTCAAAGTTAGAGGACAACTCCCTCCTTCTGATAAGAAAAACGGGCTACTCTTATGCATACTGTCCCAAGTGCCAGTTTCTTACAGAATGCCCTCAGTGTAGCACCTTTTTGACTTTAAGTAAAAATCAAAACAGTCTTTTCTGCACCCGTTGCAAATGGTTTGGTCCTCCCACTTGTCCCCAGTGCGGGGGTCCTGTGGTTCCTCACGGCTTTGGTGTGGAGAGGGCGGTGGAAGAGCTGGAAAAATACGGACTTGTAAAAGAAAGTTTGCACTTTGACACTAAGCCTTCTCTTTCGGGTACCTATAAAAAGGTCTTTTTGGTTCATGGAGATAACCTGCTTTCCCTTCCTAACTTTAACGCAGAGGAAGAGTTTTACAAGTATGTGCACAGGGCATGGGCAATGGCGGAACAGGAGTTTTATCTGCAAACCTTTCTGGAGGAGGAGCTAGTGGAAAGGTACCTAAAGGATGATTTTCTGGAGGAAGAGCTGGAAAAAAGAAGGGAAGAAAACTTACCTCCCTTCACAAAGCTTATCTTGGCGGTCTTTCCCAAAGACAGAGAAAAGGTCCTGAGGGATATACCTTTTGCAAAAACCCGGACATATGGCAATCTGTTGGAGGTTTTTCTAAAAGTAGAGCCAAAGCGTTTGAGGGAATTTTTGCCAAAGCTAATTAAACTTGACCCCCTTAAGCTGGAGCTGTGGTAAAAATAGCTCCCTCTTTATCCACCTTCAAGGATAAATACTTTGCGGATATGCCCACCTCTTGAAAGGCATAAACCATGGCACTTCCTATCTTGTCTTCCTTCTCAAGACAAAGACTGGCTATGGTAGGACCAGCTCCACTTAGAAAGACCGCAAGGGCACCTTCAGAGTATGCGTTTTCTAAAACTCTCTCAAAGTTTGGAATTAGGGACTTCCTGTAGGGTTGATGAAGCCTGTCCTTTACTGCCTCCCTTAGGGCTTGATAGTCCCTTTTGCAAAGACTTGCCACCAAAAGGCTCGCCCTTTGTATGTTATAGACTGCGTCTTTCAAAGAAACTTCTTGCCTTAGTACCTCCCGTGCCTTCTTTGTGGAAAGCTCAAAATCTGGAATGCAAACCACCACCTTTAGTTCCTCCGGAAAGTCCAACTTCTGATAATGCACCCTTTCGCCTACTGCACACACTAAAAAGCCTCCAAGAAAGGCTGGCAATAGGTTATCCGGATGTGGTTCAAACTCAAAGGCTATCCTCAGCCTTTCTTCCAAGCTTAAAGTCCTTTGATAGAAGTGTTCCCAGAGCTTTATGGCAGATACGATGGCGGTGGCAGAGGAGCCAAGCCCCCTTGCGGTGGGAATGCTGTTTTTCATCTTAACCTTCAAAGGAATGGGCTTTTGGGAAAAGAGCTCGCAGGCTTTCAGATATACTCTGGCAAAGAGGTTTTCTTCGTTCTTTGGAAGTCCCTGTCCTTCCCCATCTATTTCGAATTCCCATCTATCCCAAGGCTGTGCGGTAAAGTAGTTGTATAGGTTCAGAGCAAGCCCAAAGGTGTCAAAGCCTGCACCTAGATTGCTGGTGCTTGCGGGAACTCTTAAAGTCGCATAGTCCTGTCCCATCCTTTATATCCTACCATATCTTTTATTGCTAAGGCAAGCTCCCTTATCTCCTTTTGGGCGTGCGGGTGAGTCCTCAGGGTTATAAAGTTATCCAAAGAGATCCTTGGCACCGTCCAGTAAAAGCGCGTTTTCATAAACTGCGGAAGGATGCCTCTTGCCAGTTCCTTGGCAGTTCCCTTCTCCACCATGTTGGCATAAAGAGTCTTTAGGTCCTCTACATACCACTTGATCTTTTTAAGAAACAGGGAGTTCCAAGGTTCTTCCACGGGTGTATCCTCGCTCGCCTGTTTGTTGCTCTTTGACTGCTTCCTTAAATACTCCGGAATGTAAAAATCGGGCTCGTAGGATACATACCTTCTACTTACTTCGTTGTATGAGCCAAATCGGTGCCTGTGCCATTGGCGTGCAACGAACAGAGGACACTCCACCACAAAGGTGTAGTAATCCATCGGACTGTCCAGCTCTAACTTATCCACTAAACCCACAAAGCCCGAAGATGTTTCCACAAGCTTCTTTACATATGCACTATCCGTTGAATAACCTTTTGGCTCTTTTCCGACTACCACCGAATAGACCGCAGGTAGTTTTTCTTCTATAACACTTAGAACTTCCTCTGGTATGTGTTCCCAAGCATTTATGATATTCCTGAGATTCAGCCACAAAAACTTGCCATCCCAATAGGCTTGAAAGGTAGGGTTTTTAACCTTTCTCAAAAGGGAGAGCCAAAACTCTTCGTCGCTTTCAAAGGCTACTACCACATGCTCGAAGGGTGATGCATGCCTGTTTTCAAAGAGAAACTTTATAAGCTTTATGTCTCGCTCTTGATCAACTTGCTCATCCTTTGCAAAGGACACACGAGCACAACGTACGACCCTTTGGTCTGAACCAAGCAAAAACACAGCCATGGGCTTAAACTATTATACAGATGCTAAGACCTTTATTGTATGGAATTGCCCTCACTGTTCTTGTGCTTACTGGCTCCTTTCTTTATGTGCTAAAAAGGACTATGACCAAAGAGATCTTTGAACTTCTCCTCTTGCTCGATAAAAGGTATTTGTTCCTTTCTATTCTAAGCATGTTTTTTTACCACACTTTTGACAACATCAGACTTTTTATCCTTGCCCGAGCCATGAACCTCAGGTATTCCTTTTTTTATGGCTACTTGATATCTTTTATAAACACCTTTGGAGCCACCATTACACCCGCCCACGTGGGAGGAGAAATGATGTCTTTGTACACCCTTTCCAGAAAGGGAGGGAGGTTGCACAAAGTCATGAGCGTGGTAGTTATGAAAACTCTAACGGGAATGGTCTTTTTTGTGTTTTTGTCTCCTCTTCTAGTCTATTACTTTTACAAACACACGCAAGAGGCTGTAAAACTTTTTGTCATATTGGTAGTTTTAGGATTGCTGAGCCTTTTGGTTTACAGGATCTTCAAACACCTTTTTGATAGGTCCAAGGATCAAAACCAAAGCCTGATGCTGAAGATCAAATACACTCTGAAAAGGTTCATCATCGTAAGCAAACTATTTTTGAGGGACAAAAAGAAGCATATTTTCTTGGCTATCCTCAGCAGTATGCTTTTGTATGTATGCTTTTTGCTATCGGGAGCCTTTCTGCTCTCTGCCTTTGAACCTTCTGTGAGTTTTTCGAAGGCTATTTTTTCGCAGATAGCTTTACTCTATGCCATCTTTTTGAGCCCCACACCCGGAGGAAGTGGTGTTGGTGAGGTAGGAGGCTTGGAAGTCTTCTCTGGTTTCCTCCCAGCTTACATGTTGGGTAGCTTTGTTATTCTTTGGAGGTTTATTACCCAATACCTGAGCGCCATCATTGGTGGAGTTCTTTTCTTTTCTTTGCTTTTCAAAGACGCAAGGGCTGTGCTTAAATGAATTGGCTAAACCCATACTTCTACGCGGTTAGCCTACGGAACTGGCTTTATGATAGGGGCTTTCTCAAAACTTGTTCTTTTAGGGTGCCCATTCTGTGCGTGGGAAACTTATCGGTGGGTGGCAGTGGAAAGACCAGCTTGGTAAGGTTTTTGGCTCATAACTTAGCAGAAGACTACCATACTGCAGTGCTTTTGAGGGGCTACAAAAGAAGCACAAGGGGTCCGGTGGTTGTTAGCTATAGGGGAGAAGTTAGAACAAGTTGGAAGGAGGTAGGGGACGAAGCTTACATGTTAGCAAGGCTTTTAAAAAACGTCAGCGTAGTAGTGAGCGAAGATAGATGCCTTGGTGCAAAGTTAGCGGTGGAGGAACTAAAGGCTCAGTTGATTATCCTTGATGACGGCTTTCAACACAGAAGGTTAAAAAGGAATTTAGACATAGTCCTTTTAAAGGAGAGAGACTTAAAAGACAGGCTCTTGCCCTTTGGTAGGTTAAGGGAGCCCTTGAGCGGGTTGAAAAGAGCGCATGCAGTGGTGCTGACTTATCAGGACCTAAAGGAATGGGAGTTCAATATTGAAAAACCCACCTTTAAGCTTTACAGGAAAAACTGGAGGGTTGTCTCAGGGGAAGGAGAGCTTTTAGACTTCAAAGACAAAAGCTTTATAGCTTTCTGTGGGCTCGGAGACAACGAACAGTTCTTTAAAACCTTGGAAAGATTGGGCATAAAAACAGAAGAAAGGTTAAGCTTTCCAGACCATTATCACTATGAGGGCTTTAAGTTGCAAAAGGGAAAGCTGTATATCACCACTTTAAAGGACTTTTTCAAGCTGGAACCCGCGGAAAACTTATACTACCTGGACTTTGATGTGGAAGTGCCTGGAATTATGGACTTTGTGAGGGGAAAACTCACTGAGAAGTTATAGTGCTGAACTGTGTTGATCCAGCAAACTGTAAGCGAAGTGAAGGTTTTTAATGTGGAAAAAGTAAAGGATTTAGAGAAAGTAAAAAAAAACTATAAAAAATTAAGCCGGGCAAAAGCCCGGCAAGCCTTAAGCCTTAGCCGTAGTTTCTCGCTATAACTATGAGTCCTACACCTATCCATACAATAGTCCACAGAAGGGCTACGAAAACAGAGAGGTCTCCAAGATTGTGTTCTGTTTCGGTAGCTTCATAAACTTTACCTTTAGGTGTTTTTCCTGCTCGGTAAGCCATCCACCATCCATAGGCGTATATAATGAGTCCTGCTAGAAGGGTTCCGAAAAAGAGCAGTGGGCTCAAAAATTCCAGGTTCAGTTTGTAGTTGTATATAGAATACCCAAACCTTGCGGTTGAAGCAATTCTAAGGTACTCCCTAAATATTGCTATTAGCAATATTGCTATAAAGCCGGTTAGGGTAGAAGGGATTGCCATGTTGACTGGGTTCTTTTGGGAGGTGAATAGTACGCCTGCATAAAGAACAATTCCCAAAACTGAAAGCCATGTAAGGAGGCTTTCTTTTGCACCCCAGTCTGCGGGTATGGTGAATATGTAAAGGATGTGAGATACAAGCCAGCCTATACTTGCGTACATAGCAAAGCGTGCTCCCACCTTTCCAGCCCAGTCAAGGTAATCTTTGTCCATATCCTCCCTGTTTCTGAAGTACCAGTTGTAAAGCATGATAAATGCTCCGGTTATAGCTACTGAAGGGAATACCAAGAACGATAGGTATCTGAACACATTAAAGGCGTATATGTTCCATCCACTTGTGTTCATAGTCCTTCCACCATCCGTGTACCACTCTACCCATTTCTCTGGAAAGAGGGATTGGTAGTTCACTACGTGGATGATAAACCCTACAAAGAGCAAGAATAGGACACCAAGAATCGACAGAAGCATGGACATTGAAGGTTTATCCTTTGTGAAGTAAGCTCCCCATACAAAGTAATAACCTATGATGAGGAGGATAATAAAGAGTACATACCACCAGGCAGACAGGTTGGCAGATGTGTACCAAAGTGGGTCATAAATCACCTGATAAAAGAGCAGTGGAGCGACCCCCAAAACTACAGCCAAAGAGACAGAAACCTTTGCAAGTTCAAGGGTTGCCTTAGCAAACCTTTTCCACCTTTCTTCGCTTTTTGTAAAACCGTATATGCTGAAGAAGAGACCGCCAATAGCTGTGTAGACAAAGAGCATGTGGAGTGTGAATGTGAGCACTTGAAGCACCTGCATGACAACGGGGAAGAAGGGAGCCCCCGCAGGGTCCGCCATAGCCTTTAGCATGGCTCCCACATCAGTAGCAAATGCCCATTTTCCGCCCATTAGCATAAAGGAAAGGGCGGACAGTAAAAACAGTTTTCTTATGTTTTTCATGGCTGAACCTCCTTTTTGGCTTCTGAAGATGTATTAGGAACTTCTATCTTTGCAGAAACAGAACCACCATTAGAGATCAGGTAGGCTATATAAGCAGAGAGAGCTCTTACCTCTTCATCCGTACCTGTAAGTTTTGGCATATAAGGCGGGTGGTTGTTTCTAAGGTAGCTTGTCAAGAAGCTATAAACAACGTTACGGTCTGTCATTCCTGCAAACTTCTGTCCGAAGGGTCTTAGTCCAACAGAACCTGTCACATTATGGCAACCAGAGCACTCGAGGATTGCTATCGTCTTTCCAGCCATTATTTCGTTCTGAGGATTTATTTTCTTAAGACCTTCTGGAACGAAAGGATTTAATGTCAATAGTCCTTTTTGGTCTATAATGGGAACTTGAGATTGTATACCTTTGGCGGGCACGTCTCTAGCGATTATTTGGTTAACCCACACAAACTCACCGGCTACATAAGGTTTTCTTATACCTTCTCTGACTTTCTCCTCAGGATAGACACCCATGAAGAATATAAGGGCATACAAAGGATAGGCCATCCAGAACCTTACAGCCTGTGGTCTGACCGCTGCAAAGACAAAGTGAGCAAGCACAATAGGAATAATTATTAGTATAGGTAGCTTCAAGTAGATGGGTATAACCTTATCAAGTACTACATAGCTCCTTTCGGGAAGAGTGGCCATATACCACACAAAGAACATAAGCCCAAAAACAACACCACCAATACCCCAGTAAGAGAGAGTTCTGACGATCTCTTTGTAGACCTTCTCTGGAAGATCTTTCTTCATAAGCGCTGCTATAGCAAGTCCTACAGTACCGGCTATAGCAAACATAAAGGCTGTTCTTTCCAATAGGTGGGGGAAGTAGTTCTTGTTATAGAAGGCGTCAAGTATGCTACCTGTGGTGAACCATTTTTCGTGCCCTGGAGAAAGCATAAAGGAAAGGATTCCCACTATTACGTCCATGGTTGCCCACGAGGCTACCGCAAAGATCCATGTAAGTCTAGTCCAGCTTTTCCGATCAATTTTCCCCAAGGTATAGTAGAGGATATACACAAAGGTCACCTCTACTACAAACCAAACCCACTCCGTAGCCCACACCCATACAAAGTTGTGGATGAGTGCAGAAATACCCCGTGGGTTAACAACGGTTGCGGAAAACCATATACCTGGACCAGTTATAGAACCTGACACATAAGAAAAGACAAGCAGTCCTAAAAGATACTTTTTGATGTAGTCGTAGATCTGCGGCTGGTTTTCCCTGTAAGCTTTTGTAGCCAAGTATGCCAAAAGGACTGCGGCACCCACAGAGGTGTGGGATGCCATTACGTGAAAGCTGGCTATCAAGGCTATAACAATACCACTACCCACCATGGGCACATACCACATAGGGTAAAAGCCCAGCACATCCATGCTACACACCTCCTGTTAAGTTATTAGTTTGA
>JAEMPM010000145.1 GCA_022759285.1 Thermocrinis sp. | reverse complement strand
TCTTCCCAATATCAAGTGTCTCTAAAGTGCCCGCTCGCTTGACTACCTTCATGGAGAACCTCCTAATGATTTATTGATTCTTTGGAGTTGATTTCTAAGTTTAACCCCCTTCTTGAAAGGGCAAGGGAGTCTTTGAATGATTTAATAAAAAGGGAAGGAGGAAACCTCCCATAAATTTCTATACCTCCGTGCTTTTTCGTAAAAAGGCTCAGAAGCCCGATATGTATAATTTTAGAGTGCTTTTTGTTCTATTCTTGCTGTGCTTTGGCCTAACCTTTGGCATAGAAGTTTTTTCTAAGTACATGGAGCGTGAGCCCGATGGCACGTTCGTTGCAAGGGAGGAGGTGGAGATCTATTATGAGAACTACTACATAAAGGCAGACAAGGCAAGATACAATCCCCGGACCAAAGAGGTTGTTGCAGAGGGAAATGTGTATGTTAAGTCTACCGATGGAAAGCTTGAAGTAAAAAAAGGCTCTTACGCATACATAGACCTTAACAAAAAAGTGGGCTACTTTTTGAACGCAGAAGGTAGATTCCAAAAGTTCTACTTTAAGGCCGAAAGAGCAGAGATGGAAGGAGATATATACAGGATTAAAAATGGAGAGATAACCACATGTCCTCCTGACAGAAAGGAAATGGTTCTTTGTTCTTCCAAGGCACGCATAGACCAAAAATATGTAATCTCCGGAAACAACTCCTTAAAGCTCTTTAGAGTTCCCTTTGCCTACCTTCCCATCTTTGTCTATCCTGTAGGTGAGAGAAGGTCTGGACTTTTGCCTCCAACGATAGGGTCAAACACCTACAACACTTTCATTTACCAACAGCCTATATACTGGGCTATTTCCAGGGATAAAGACGCTACCTTAACCATAGACCTAAGAGACAAGCAAGCTAAGGGATTTTCCATAGAATACAGACAGGCATTTCTCAAAGAGGACGACCTGCAGTTTAGAGTTTCTTACTACAAAGAGCCTACACCTCCTGGCAAGTGGTGGGAAGGTAGAGATCCTACTACCTTCAGAGAGAACAGATACAGAATTCAGATGAATTTAGACCTTGGGAATTTCAGGGCAGGCTTAGACACCATCTCTGACCCTTACTTTTTGGAAGACACTTACCTCAGAGCAAAGGAGAGAAGGGTTCCGTATCTTACCTCCTATGTAATCTACAAAAAGGATTTTGAGAGGTTTCTGATAACCTTTGAAGCCAAACACTTTTATGATACAACTTCACCTAACAACAAAAACACACTACAAAAACTGCCAGAAATTGACTTCTATTGGAAGTCTCAACAGCTTTGGGGACCCATATTTTTTAGCCTTTTTTCCTCTTACACCAACTTTTACAGAGAGGAAGGGTTAAGAGCTCAAAGGCTTGCATTCTTTCCGCAGCTTTCAATCCCCAAAAATCTTTTTGGCAGAGTTTTCTACTCTAACCTTGTCTTTGAAAACCTTTACTACTTCGGCTTAAACCAACCGGGCTACAAACAAACTGTATCCAGCCTGTATTTTTCAGAGAGCGTGCCTTTTATCTTTGATCTGCAGACGGATAACTTCAAGTTTAAGAACTTTTTAAAGGTAGGTTACAGTTTTAGAGGAAAGGACCTTAATAATCAAAGCTTTGACAACATAGATCAACTTAACAAAATAAACCAACTTGATGCACTATGGACAGGCAGTATGAGCTACAAAGACAAGGAGATTTTAAACCTATACGTTAGCTCTGCCTACAATTTTCTTGGAAAGTATACCTACGACAACATAACCGCAGACAGAAAACTGCTACCTATAAGAGCAATTGTTTCGTTGAAGCCTTTTGAAGGTGTGAGCCTAATTACCGATAGTCTATATGACATAGAGGGAGGTTTCCCTCTGAGAACAAGCAACAGCCTTAACCTGAGCTACAAAAATAACAGCTTGACCTTAGGCTATCAAACCACAAGGAGCCTGCTAAATCAAAGAACTTCCGACCAAACAAGTCTTAGCTTTAGAACCTCCTACCGCTCAGCGGTCTTTGGTCTTTTCTTAACAAGGGATAACAGAATAGGCAAAGATCTTGTAAGACAGGCAAGTCTTGATTATAGAGGTGCTTGCTGGAGCCTGGGACTGCTGGCAAGGGACAACTACAATGGCACAAGAGGTAAATACATAAAGGAGTTTTACTTAACTTTTAATATCTTTGATCTGCAAAGCTTTATAACGCCTTTGAAGAGATAAGGAGATTTTTCAATTTTCTCGTTTGGGCTTGAACATCCTGATAGGCAAAGATGCCCGAGCCTACCACTAAAATGTCTGCACCAGCTCTTGCTACCTCTAAAATGTTCTCTTCTTTTATGCCTCCGTCTACTTCAATGAGCACCTTGGGATTGATGGAGTTTACCATCTCCTTTAGTCTTCTTAATCTCTCCAAGGACCTTGGAATGAATTTTTGCCCCCCAAAGCCCGGATTTACCGACATCAAAAGCACAAAATCCACGTAGTGGAGCACCTCCTCTAGAAGGGAAAGAGAAGTTCCGGGGTTTATCACTACCCCCGCCTTTGCACCAAGACTTTTTATGAGCTCCAAAGAGCGATGGATATGATGGTTGTTCTCTATGTGTATGCTGACCATGTCTGCTCCAGCCTTTATAAATTCAGGAATGTACTTATCAACGTTCTCTATCATCAGATGGGCATCCAGGGGAATATTGCAGTGTTTTTTTATGCTCTCAAGAACTACAGGTCCGAAAGTTATGTTAGGCACAAAGTGCCCGTCCATTACATCAAAGTGCAGAAGGTCTGCACCACCCTTGATAACAGCCTCTATTTGCTCGCCAAGCCTGTAAAAGTCCGCAGACAATATTGAGGGTGCCAAAAGCTTCAATAAGCTTCCTCCTCAACTCTTATGATAACAGGCTTTCCCTCCACCACGGGTAGCTGTTGTATTTCCCTAATAGCCCTTTGCATATCCATCTCATAGGCTTTGTGGGTAAGGATCACAAGTGGCACTATAGGTTGCCCCTCTCTGCCCGCCACTTTACAGACCTTTTCCTTTTGCAAAACGGATGCTATGCTAATTTGATACTCTGCCAAAACATTTGCAATTTTTGCCAATACTCCCGGCCTATCGGGCACATCAAACCTTAGATAATACCTGCTGTAAAAGTTTTTGTTTATTCTCAGTTCTTCTTTGCTCTCCCAAAACCAGCTTTGACTTTTGCAGGAGCCCATACTTTTGGCAATATCCACTATGTCCGACACCACCGCAGAGGCGGTAGGTCTTGAGCCTGCACCTCTCCCATAAAACATGGTTTTCCCAACAAAATCCCCTTCCACCAAAATTGCATTGTATACATCGGAGACCTTAGCCAATGGGTTATTTGAGGGAATAAAGGTGGGATGCACCCTCAGCTCAACCTCCGAATCTGTTCTTTTGGCTATGGCTAAGAGCTTCAAAGTATAGCCCAGATCTTTGCCCAGTTCTACATCCAAAAGGTCTATGTTCCTTATACCTTCTACATAGACCTCTTCAAAGGGAAAGAGTTTTCCAAAGCCAACGAAGGCTAAAAGGGTTATCTTATGGGCAGAATCCCATCCGTCTATGTCCAAAGAAGGATCTGCCTCTGCGTATCCAAGCTCCTGAGCCCTCTTAAGGGCAGCGTTAAAGCTAACATCTTGCTCTAACATTTGGGTAAGTATGTAATTGGTGGTACCGTTAAGAATACCATAGATATTCTGCACCCTGTTTCCTACAAGTCCTTCTCTCAATGCTTTTATTATGGGTATTCCACCACCTACCGACGCCTCAAAGCCTACTATAAGTCCTTTTTCCTTGGCTTTTTTGAATATTTCTTCTCCATCCTCCGCCAACAGATGCTTATTAGCAGTGACTACATGCTTTCCCTTCTCAAGGGCTTCCAAGAGGAGCCTTTTGGCAAAGTCTTTGCCTCCAACGAGTTCTACCACTATGTCTGAACTTTCTATAACTTCTCTGTAATCGGTGGTCCTTAGGGTGGAGGGTACTTCATACTCTCGAGGTCTGCTCCAGTCCTTGTCTGCTACCTTGCTTATAGAAAGCTTTATGCCCGTTTTTTCCTCGATGACCTTTGCGTTTTCCAAAAGCAGGGCAACGGTGCCAGTCCCAACTACCCCGCACCCAACTATACCTACCTTGACTTCCACAGGGCTATTTATTTTAAACTAGAAACCCAATGTTTATCTATCTTATTGCGGTAGGTTCCGTGGAAAAGAGACTTTTGCTTGCGTGTGCGAAAAATGTAAAGGAGGTTTTTGGCTTTGAAGTTCGGATTTCGGATGTCCCCGTCTATTACAAAAGCGCTTACAACCCACACAGAGGGCAATTCTCTGCCAGTAAACTTTTAGAACGCATAAAGGCAGTGCATTTACCCAACATGCTAAAGGTGGTAGGTATAACTGATGTAGACCTTTATGAGGAAGACTTGAATTTTGTCTTTGGAGTGGGAGAACTAAATAGCAGGTGTGCCCTTGTTAGCATCCATAGACTAAAAACTCCCGATGAAAGATTGTTTTTTGAAAGGACTTTTAAAGAGCTCAACCACGAACTTGGGCACACCTTTGGACTTTTGCATTGCAATAGTCCTCGCTGTGTTATGAACTTTTCAAAGTCCGTCCTTGAGGTAGATCAAAAAAGCAGATTCTTCTGCGAAAAATGTCAAAAAAAGCTAAAGTTTTAGGCTACAGAGTATCTACGCTCCAAAAAGCCTCTCCAGACATCCGGCATACGCTCTAGCTCTTCCTCCGCTATTTTACGTACAAGCTCTTGTATGGCGCTTAGGTTCTTCTTCGTTCTTATTTTCACATCCAAAATCTGTGGTTCATTGATAGGTTTACCTATCTGAGAAACGATGTAGCAGTACGCTTCCTCAACCTCTTCAATTTCTTTTACTACCCTTTTGCTGATCTCGTTAGCTACCGTATTGTAGATCTTACCTATGTGGGATATTGGATTCTTGCCCGCTGCTGCTTCCAAGCTCATGGGTCTGTAAGGAGTAATAAGACCGTTCACCCGGTTGCCTCTTCCTACTTGTCCATCGTCTCCCTGCTCTGCTGAGGTGCCCGTGACGGTTATATAAACGCTACCCTTTGTGTCTGCGGTATTTATGAATAGTTCCACTTCTCTTCCCAAGAGCTCCTGTATGTAGTTTTTGGTCTTTCTTAAAATTTCTTCCTTTTTAGCAAAGTACTCGTCTTCGTTCTTTATGTATTTGCTCACAAAGGCAAGGGCAACGGTTAGCCTTATTTTCTCTCCAAACCTCACCCCCATAACCTTTATATCCTCCCCTATTTCTGGATGCTCCTTCTTGATTTCCGGAGAGTTTAAAAACCGCTCTGTTTCAAAAACCGCCCTCTCCAAATCATCGAAGGGTGCAAAGCCTACCCCAAAAGAGGTGTCGTTTGCCAAAGGAATCTCTCTATTCTTTTGAAATCTTTCAAAGAGTTCTACCAAGTCCTTACTACCGGGTTTTAACTTTGCGTGCACCTTTATATGCCTTTTAACATCCAAGTTTCTTAAATTTTTGGAAAGCCACTCTTCAACCACATTTTGAACAAACTCCTGCACGTTTTTAAGCTCCTTGCCATCTTTTTCCAAAATAGCCCTTCCAACCAAGTAAATTTCTATGGGTTCTATTACTTCTCCTCCACCAAAGACGGGCTCTGCCCTACCGCCCACCAAGAGTGCTTTATCCACATTGTGATGCATAACTGCCCCGAAGTTTTCCTCATACCACTTGCACAGGGCAACGGAAAGTTCCTCCGCTAAGTAGTCACATATGGTATCTGGGTGTCCAATACCCTTTCTTTCTACAATTTCCACTTGCTGAGCATAAACAGGTTCAAAAGTTATTGGAGTGATCACTATGTTTTTCATGCTATCCTATTATACCATTTTTCATTTTTAAAGATTGTGCCTTACAAAGAATAGATTGATCAAAGAAAAAATTGCGCCGAGGATAACTCCCTCGGAGAACCTTTTGGGTTTGAGTTTTTTCAAAAGGTTTAGA
Organism: Thermocrinis sp.; assembly: GCA_022759285.1. Taxonomy (GTDB): domain Bacteria; phylum Aquificota; class Aquificia; order Aquificales; family Aquificaceae; genus Thermocrinis. The sequence goes on along the minus strand of JAEMPM010000145.1, from coordinate 2,551 downwards.
TGAGAAAGCAACGCATAATACAACCAGAGCAATAGGGTAGTTATTAGCTTTGGATCATCTATCCAATGCTTTCCGAATTGGGTGCGCGTCCATAAGCTTCCAAAAATAAGTGTAAGGGTAAATCCCAAAAAGGCTAAGTTTATAGAGAGCCTTTCTGCCCTTCTCAAACTATCCAAGGGCACGTAAGCTTGAAAAAAGACATGTTTTTTTAGGCGCTTTTCCAAGATAAGCCTGAGGGAGGCAGAAAATCCCCCCATTAGGGAGAAAAGATAGCTGAGAGATGCAAAAAGAAGATGAAGACCATAAAGGGCACTTTTGTAAGGAGAGTGCGAAGAAGGTAGAGCAAAGAGGGTAGCCAAAAATCCTACAAAAGCCACCAAGTGGGAAAAGCCCAAAAGGTTCCTATATTTGTACGCTAAAAAAAGAAAGGTAGGAACAAACAGATTTCCAAGGAAGGATATAAAACCATAAGGGTCCCCTAAGGGAAAGGTTTTTTCTTTGATGTAGCTGTAGAAAAGACTAAAGAAATATAAGCCAGAGGCGGGTAGCATCAGCAACACAGATAAAAGACCACAGAGAGGTCTTCTAAAGAGGGCACACACACAGAAAAGAGTGGAAACAAAGTAAAGGAAAAGGGAGCCAAAGAGCATAAGTATAAATTTAAAGCACTTTTCTTAAGGCTTGCTTTACGCTTTTTGCTATACCCTCTGCGTCTATGCCCACCAAGTTTCTCAAAAGGTTTTGATTGCCATGCTCTATGAATCTATCTGGAATACCCAAGGTGATCACCTTCTTGAGAATACCTTTATTAGAGAGGAACTCAAGCACTCCGGAGCCGAAGCCACCCACCACCGTGTTATCTTCTACTGTTATAAAAAGGTCATACCTATTGCAGAGATCCAGTAGCATTTGCTCATCCATAGGCTTTACAAAGCGAGCATTGACAACTCCAAGCCTTATGCCTTCCTTTCTGAGTTCCTCCGCTGCTTTTAGGGCTTGATAGACCGGATAGCCCACCGCCAGTATAACGCCATCCTCCCCTTCCAAAAGTTCTTCCCAGCTTCCTACGGGTATTAGCTTTGGATCACCGGTAGGCACGCCGTAGGCTGGTCCCCTTGGATACCTGAGGGCAAAAGGAAGATTCTGATTTAAACCGGTGTATAAAAGGTCTATGAGTTCCTGCTCATCCTTTGGAGCACAGACGATCATATTTGGTATGCATCTTAAGTAAGAAAGGTCAAAGACGCCGTGATGGGTTGGACCATCATCGCCCACCAAACCAGCTCTATCTATGGCAAAGACCACGTGCAATTTCTGCAAAGCTATGTCGTGTATAATTTGGTCGTATGCCCTTTGCAAAAAGGTGGAATAGTAGCACGCTACGGGCTTTAGGCCCTCCGCCGCCAAGCCACCCGCAAAGGTGCATGCGTGCTGTTCCGCAATACCCACATCAAAGAACCTGTTGGGAAACTTCTCCGCAAACTCCACAAGTCCAGAGCCCTCCTTCATGGCTGGAGTTATCACCACCACCTTTTCGTCCATCTCCGCCATCTTCACTATTGCCTTTCCGAAAACGGAAGTCCAGGTGGGAGGAGAAGGCTTCTTTATAAACTCGCCCGATTCTCTTTTGTAGGGTGCCACTCCGTGCCATGTAACCGGATCCTTCTCTGCGGGCTTGTAGCCTTTACCCTTCTTGGTGTATACATGCAAAAGAACAGGTCCCCCAATTTCTTTCACATTCTTTAAAGTGCTTTCCAGTGCAGGCAGATCATGTCCGTTTATAGGTCCTATATAGTTAAAGCCAAGCTCTTCAAATATGACACCCGGTGATATTAGACCTTTTAAAAACTCCTCCGTTAGCTTCATAAATCTCTCTGCGGGACCTCCCAAATGATGGACCAAGCGCTTTACCTTCTGACGGGTCTCTTGAACAAAACGCCCACTTATGATCTTGCTAAGGTAGGTGGATATTGCCCCTACGTTGGGAGATATGGACATTTCGTTGTCATTGAGGATAACTATAAACTTGTTTGGTCTAAGATGCCCCGCATTGTTGAAGGCTTCAAAAGCCATACCCGCAGTCATTGCACCGTCGCCTATGACCACAACCACATAGCCATCTTTCTTTAGAAGGTCCTTGGCAACCCTAAAACCCAAACCTGCAGAGATAGATGTGGAACTATGCCCCGCACCAAAGGCGTCATATGGACTTTCTTCCCTTCTCAAAAAACCAGAGATACCTCCATACTGTCTGAGAGTAGGGAATTTATCTTTACGGTCCGTTAGGATCTTCCAAGGGTAAGCCTGATGCCCTATATCCCAAACTATAACATCCTTTGGAGGATCAAAAACTCTCAGCAAGGCTATTGTTAGTTCCACCACACCCAGCCCCGGTGCCACATGCCCTCCGTTTTTTGCTGTAACATCAAGAATGTAGTCCCTTACTTCCTCAGCGAGCTTTTCAAGCTCTTCGTAGGTCATATACTTAAGGTCTATGGGTCCAGTGTATTTTTCCAAAATCATAAAGATTAAATATAGTTTCTTTGTGAAA
>JAEMPM010000127.1 GCA_022759285.1 Thermocrinis sp. | reverse complement strand
CCCGATAAGGGATCTTTAGAACAGCCTCAATTTCTATCAAATCAACTGAGAGAGCTTAAAAAGAGAGTAAAGTTCAACGCCTTCTTTACTCAAGTTCTCCTGTGCTCCTTCCTCTCTGTCCACCACTGCAAAAACGCCCACCACTTCCAAGCCCTCCCTTCTGCAAGCTTGCACTGCCTTTAAGGAGGAACTACCCGTGGTGATCACATCTTCCACCACTGCCACCCTTTCTCCTGCCCTCAGGAGTCCCTCCACCTGCTTTCCTGTGCCGTGTCCCTTTGGTTCCTTTCTGACCACAAAGGGCTTTATAGGATTTCCGTCCAAATAGGATACAAAGGCTACCGCGTAGGCTATAGGATCTGCTCCAAGTGTGAGCCCACCTACTCCTTGAACACCAAACTGTCTGACCAACTCGTACATAAGCTTGCCCACCAAATAAGCTCCCTCAGGGTCAAGGGTAACCTGTTTTAGGTCTATGTAGTACCTACTGAGTTTCCCGGAAGAGAGCTTAAAGATAGGTTCCTCTGCCACCTTTAAGGATCTACTCAGTATGAGCTCTTTTAACCTATTATCCGCTGACATCTTTGCTCAGTTTTGCTTTTGCATACTCCATAAGCCCACCGGCCCGTAGGATCGCCTGAAGCTCTTCTGGAAACTTGGTGGCCTTGTATTCTTTACCCGTGGTAAGGTTTCTTATTATGCCACTATCCAAATCCACCTCTAGCTCATCGCCGTGGTTTATCTCATCCACCGCTTCTGGTGCCTCCACAATAGGAAGCCCTATGTTTATAGCATTCCTGAAGAAGATCCTCGCAAAGGACTTGGCAACTACCACAGGGACCCCCGCGTACTTTATGGCAATGGGCGCATGCTCCCTTGAAGAGCCACTGCCAAAGTTTCTACCTGCCACTATTATGTCTCCTGGTTGATGTTCCTTGGCAAAGTTGGGGTGTTCCGAATCCTCCATAACATGCTGTGCCAGCTCATAAGGATCCGAGGTGTTCAAATAGCGAGCTGGTATGATCTGGTCTGTGTCTACATTATCTCCAAACTTCCAAACCTTTCCTCTAAAGCGCATGAGCATATTTTAACACTGAATTTCTGAATATAACCCTCTATTCAATGTTATAATCTTATTGCCATGCGTCTGTTTGTGGATAGGGTGGAGCTGGAGGATGTGCTTACAAAGGCAAAATCTGCTACAGAAAAAAAGTCAGCCCTTCCTGTTCTAAACAACTTTAAGCTGTTAGCGGAAGAAGATCGGCTGATCATCTACGCCACAGACCTGGAAAACTTCTTGGTTTTAAACCTGCCTGCAAGGGTGGAATCTCCCGGAGAGACCTCCGTCAACGCAGACAAGCTGACGTCCATAATAAAGAATCTGTCCTCCGCCGAGGTATATATGGAGCTGGAAGAGGATAAGCTGATTATCAAAGGAGGAAAAAGCCAGTTTAAGCTGGTTTGTGGAGATCCTTCCGAGTTTCCTGAGTTCCCTGAGGTTGTGTGTAAAGGGGATATTCCGAGCAGTTTGCTTTTAAAGGGGATATCCAAAGTAGATTATGCAATATCCAAAGAGGACACGAGGTATGCCCTTCAGGGCATGTATGTAGGAAGCAAAGAGGGAAGGCTTCACTTTGTAGGTTCTGATGGACACAGGCTTGCCCTCTATATGCCCGAGGGTGTTTCCTTTGACGAGGAGCTTTTGCTTTCCCGTAAGAGCTTAAAGGTCCTAGAAAAGCTTTTAAAGGATGCAATAGGTTCTGTGGAAGTGGGGAAGGATGAGAATTTTGCCCATGTAAAAGGAGAAAATTGGTCCCTCTCTGTTAGGCTTTTGGAGGGAGAATATCCTGACTATATGGCGGTTATTCCTACTGACTATACGTTAAACGTTCTTCTTGACAGGAGTGAGTTTGAACGTGCCCTAAAAAGACTTTCTGCAATAGCATCAGCCAAGGCCTTTCCTGTGAAGCTTTCGTTTTCCTCTGAGGTTATTCTGGTGGAAATCTCGGAGCCTGAGTTTGGTGAAGGTAAGGATGAAGTGGAAATACTAGAGAGCCTTTCCGCCGTTGAACCCATGGATATAGGTTTTAACGGAAAGTATCTTTTAGAAGCCCTTGGAGAATTTGATTTTGATAGGGTGTATCTAAAGGCAATAGATGCAGACAGCCCTGTGATACTTGAGAGCGCAAACTTGGAAAAGGATCCCTATCTTTGCGTGATCATGCCAATGAGGCTTTAAGGATTGGCTTTCTGTTGGCTTCTGCTTCCTTTATTCTTCTTACTGGTGTAGTTTTCGGACTAGCCTTTATCTCTTCTGGATCCTGCTGAAGTATTTCCTTTATAGCATTGGCAAAAGCCCTTATAGTTCTTGGGCTCTCTGTTTCCGTGGGTTCAATCATAAGTGCATCCTTGACCACGAGGGGGAAGTAGATGGTAGGTGCGTAAAAGCCTCTGTCCAAAAGGGCTTTAGCCAAGTCTAATGGACTTATGCCTGTTTTCTGCATAGAAAAGACCACTTCGTGCATCTTGGGTGAGCTTGGGTATGGATCCCACAGAACATCCTTAAGAAGGCTGTATAAATACCTTGCGTTCAAAACTGCAAACTTTGATACCTTGTCTATCTCCTTGCCGTAGGACAGAATGTATGCCAGAGCTCTAAGCATTACACCCACATGTCCGTAAAAGGTAAGCACCTTACCCACGCTTTTGGGAATATCCCAATTGAGGTAATACCTTTGACCGTCAAACTCTACCTGTGGCACAGGCAGGTAGGGCTTTAACCTTTCCGAAACTCCTACAGCACCAGCACCCGGACCACCTCCTCCGTGGGGCGTGGAGAAGGTTTTATGAAGGTTAAAGTGCATAACATCCACTCCCCAAGTAGCGGGTTTTGCTACACCAACTAAGGCGTTGAAATTGGCACCGTCCATGTAAAGGAGTGCATCCTTTTGATGCAAAGCATCCGCAAGCTTTTTGACCTTCCTCTCAAAAATGCCCAGGGTGTTCGGATTTGTTAGCATAAGCCCCGCAGTTCTGTCGTCAAGCTTTTTCATAAAGTCCTCCCAATCTAACTCTCCGTTTGCATCGCTTTTGACACTTACCACCTCAAAACCACATATGCTGGCAGAAGCTGGGTTTGTGCCGTGGGCGGAGTCTGGCACCAATATTTTGTTTTTGTGGGTGTTTCCTTTGTCTCGGTGATAGGCGGTTATAAGCAGTAAGCCAAGAAGCTCTCCCTGTGCACCAGCAGCAGGCTGAAGACAAACCTCTGCAAAACCACTAAGCTCCTTTAAAAGCTCCTTAAGCTCATACATAAGCCTGAGGGTGCCTTGGACACAATCCTCCGGAGCAAAGGGATGCATCTGTGTGAAGGCTTCTATACCAGCCAGTTCTTCGTTAATCTTGGGGTTGTATTTCATAGTGCAGGAGCCAAGGGGCACCATGGTGGTATCTATGGCGTAATTTCTCTGAGAGAGCTTTGTGTAATGCCGTATCAGGTCAAGCTCCGAGACCTCCGGAAAGTTCAAGTCCTCTCTGTAGTATTCACCAAGATACTGGGCTACATCCACCGTCGGCACATCCAACTTGGGCAACCTGTACCCTTTCCTTCCTTTCTCAGAAAGCTCAAATATCAGTTCCACCTTTTTACCTCCCTTGCTCTTTTTTATCTACGGGTTGTTCCAAAGTTCGTGGCAATCTCTCCGTCAAAGGCTTACAGTTTACTGTGTTTATTATGAATGTATCTCCAAATGTGGTATAGCATCCGTAGGCGTCGTATGGCACACATTCATCGGTTTCTGCCACTACAAGCCTATTCCTCTGGGGTTCAAAGGTTATCTTGCACCTTCCACATACCTGCGGTCTAGGGCTTTCCTTCTTTAGCAAGCTCTCGCAGTTTTCTACGTTTTCTATAATCGTAGTACGCAGGCTATATTTATAAAGTCCTTCTTCGCCCGTTCTCACCGTTCCACAGGACGCAGAAAGTATTAGCAGGGCTAAGGTTAGCTTCCTCATAGCTATAAAAGTTTAACAGGAAAACGTTTAAAATTTTACATATGCTCTCTCCTGAAGAACAGCTGAGCATTATAAAAAGAGGTACCGTTGAGATTATTGAAGAGGAAGAGCTTTTGAAAAAGCTAAAAGAGGGAAGACCCCTAAGGGTGAAGGCGGGTTTTGACCCAACCGCACCAGACCTGCATCTTGGTCATACGGTTTTGCTTCAAAAACTAAGGCAGTTTCAACAGCTTGGACACGAGGTCTATTTTGTGATCGGAGACTTTACTGCTATGATCGGGGATCCGACGGGTAGGAGCGAAACAAGACCTCCCCTCTCAAGGGAGAAGGTGTTGGAAAACGCCAAAACTTACGAGCATCAGGTTTTCAAAATCCTCGATCCAGAAAAAACTAACATAGTTTTCAACAGCACCTGGCTTTCCGAGCTTGGAACCGAAGGAATCATAAAGCTTGCAGGAAAATACACAGTAGCAAGGATGTTAGAAAGGGATGACTTTTCAAAGCGCTTTAAAGAAGGCATTCCCATATACATTCATGAGTTTATATATCCTTTACTGCAAGGCTACGACTCGGTTTTTTTAAAGGCGGATGTGGAGCTCGGCGGCACAGACCAAAAGTTTAACCTTCTGGTAGGAAGGGACTTACAGAGGGCCTTTGGACAGGAACCGCAAGTTTGCATAACACTGCCCCTGCTTGTAGGTTTAGACGGCGTGAGAAAAATGTCCAAATCTTACCAAAACTACGTAGCTATACAGGAAGAGCCGGAAAGTATGTTTGGCAAGATCATGTCTATTTCCGACGATCTTATGTGGGAGTACTACATCCTCTTAACTGACTACACAGAGGAGGAGATAGAGAACTTTAAGAAAAACTTACACCCAATGGAGGCTAAAAAGAAACTTGCTCACTACATAGTGGAGCGCTTCCATGGCAAAGAGCAAGCAGATAAGGCTTTAGAGTTTTTTGTTAAAACCTTCTCCCAAAGAGAATTTCCCGAAGATGCCCCCATTATAGAGGTTCCTTATGGTCTTAAAAGGAGGGCTTACGAGCTCTTATTTGAGCTTGGTATAGAAGGTTCCAAGAACTCCGCCAGAAGGGTGGTGGAAGGAGGAGGCTTAAGGATAAACGGTACGAAGGTGGAGGACCCAAACCAAGAGATAGAGATAAAAGAAGAGCTTCGCCTTCAGGTAGGTAAAAAGAGATTTTACAGAGTGGTGCCCAAATGAGGTTTAACTCTAAAGATATCGCAGACTTGGTGGATGGTTTGCTTTTTGGTGAAAACTTAGAACTTGTAGGCGTGTCTTCTTTGGAGAACCCAAAGGAAAGAACTTTGATCTTTTGCCCTTCTGAGAAGGATGCAGAGAAGGTAAGGGATGTAAAAGACACCACCTTGGTGGTTTCAAAGCCAGTGGAACATCCAAGCTACATACTGGTAAAAGACACAAAGCTTGCTTTGGCTATTGTTCTGGAAAAGCTCTATCCGGAAGAGCATCCCACAGGCATCTCCGAAAAGGCCTACGTAGAAAGCTCGGCAGTGTTGGGAGAGGATGTTTATGTGGGACCCTTTGCTTACATTGGAAAAAACGTCGTCCTTGAAAAAGGTGTAAAAGTCTATCCCTTTAGCTACATTGGAGACTACTCCTTTGTGGGAGAAAATACGGTTATCTTCAGCGGAGTTCATATATACCCAAGGACCGTTATAGGAAAGAATGTGCGTATCCACAGCGGAGCAGTCATAGGAGCAGATGGCTTTGGCTATCACATAACCAAGGAGGGCATAATCAAGCTAAACCATATAGGCAATGTGGTCATTGAAGACAACGTGGAAATAGGCGCAAACACCACCATAGACAGAGCATTGCTTGACAGCACCATTGTAGGAAAGGAAAGCAAGATAGATAACCTTGTTATGGTTGCCCACAACTGCCGTTTGGGAGAGAGAAACATAATAGTAAGTCAGGTTGGGCTCTCAGGAAGTGTAAAAACTGGCAAAAATGTCGTTCTTGCTGGACAAGTGGGTGTAGCAGACCATGTAAACATAGGCGACAACGTGCAGGTTGCCGCAAAATCCGGTGTCTCAAGGGACTTGGAACCTAACAAAATTTACGGAGCAAACCTGCCTGCCATAGAGTGGAACAGGTGGAAGAGGATCTACATTTATCTTTTAAAACTTCCGGAGCTCTTCAAGAAATGATCCTAAAGGTTATTCCTGTAGGGCCTTTAAGTATGAACTGCTCTGTGATAATAGATGAGGACACGGGACAATCGGTGGTAATAGACCCGGGGGCAGATTTGGAGGTTATTCTGAAGGCATTGGAGGGGACAACACCCAAGTATATCCTTGCTACTCACGGACACGTAGACCATGTGGGACAGGTCAAGGGTTTAAAGGAAAGGTTTGGTGTTCCCTTTTTGCTGCATAAGGAAGATATTTTCTTGCTCAACGACCCAATATGGAAGGGCTTTGACCTTTATGTAGGTGCAGACCTGCCTTGTCCTGAGCCAGATGACTTTTTAGAGGAAGGTATGGAACTTAGCTTTGGAAAGATAAAGCTGAAGGTACTGCATACACCCGGGCATACACCGGGACACTGCTGTTTTTATTCAGACGAAAAACTGCTCATTGCGGGCGACTTGCTCTTTAAGGGCTCCGTGGGACGCTGGGACCTACCGGGTGGTAGCTTAGAGGACTTAGAAAAATCTTTGCGTAGGGTAGTTTTGGAGCTTCCGGAGGATGTGCGCGTGATCACCGGACACGGAGAGGAGACCACCATAGGGAGGGAAAAGAAGTTCAATCCATTGCTAAGGGAACTCTTAAGCCATTGATGGGTTTGTCTGTTCTGATTCTAACAAAAAATGAAGAGAAGAACATAAAAAGGGCAATTGAAAGCGTAAAAGACATTGCCGACGAGATTGTAGTTCTCGATTCTGGCTCCACCGACAGAACGGTAGAAATTGCCAAAAGCCTTGGAGCAAAGGTATTTTTCCACGAGTGGGATGGATATGCACAACAACGCAATAGAGGTATAGAGCTATGCTCAGAGAATTGGGTTTTGGTCTTGGACGCGGACGAGGAAGTCTCGGAGGAGTTGAAAAATTCTATATCAAAAGCCATATCTTCCCATAATGCTGAGGTTTATATGGTTTGCAGAAAAACTTACTACCTCGGTAAATTCCTTGAACACACCTGGTATCCCGAATGGAAGGTTCGGCTTTTTAAAAAGGGTTTGGTAAGATTTGAGGGAGATCTCCACGAGCAAGCAGTTTTCAAGGGAAAGGCATACAAGCTAAAGGGAGACCTCTATCACTACTCTTATGAGAGCCTTTACCACCAGTATGAGAAGACCTTAAAGTATGCAAAGCTAATGGCGGAATCTTACCATAAGAAGGGCAAAAAGTTTAGGCTTTATAACCTTCTGTTTAATCCACTGTGGAGCTTTTTTAAGGTTTATTTTCTTCAAAGAGGCTTTCTGGATGGTGTTAGAGGCTTTTTGGTAGCCTTTTCCTCATTTTTCTATACCTTTTTGAAATACATGTTTCTCCTTGAGCTTGAGCTAAAAGAGAAGCACAAAGAAAACCTTTGGAAGAGATAATTACCTGCTTAGCACACTCCTTAGCCATCTAAAGGCAAGGCCGGAGAGAAAAAGAACAGTTATCAGACCTATGAAAGCTAAGATCAAAACCCACTTCAAAGCTCTATCTCCGCGTGCCTTGACGCATGGCATTGAATATTCACTGCTACGGGCAAAGACGCTATATGGCACGGATAAAGCTCCACCTTCACATCAATGGCTGTCGTGGTGCCACCAAAGCCCATGGGTCCCCATCCGATTTTATTGATCTCCTCAAGGAGTTCCTCCTCTATCCTTCTCGCTACAGGATCTTTGCTTCGCTCTCCCACCGGTCTAAGCAAGGCTTTTTTCGCAAGCAACGCACAATATTCAAAGTTTCCACCTATGCCCACACCCACCGTAAAGGGAGGGCACGCATTGGGACCCGCCAGCTTTACCGTTTCCAGAACGAACCTTTTTACTCCCTCCCATCCATCGGCGGGCTTTAGCATTGCCAAGCGTGAAGTGTTTTCTGAACCTGCACCCTTTGGAGCAAAGATGAGCTTTAACTTATCACCAGGGACAACTTCGTAATGTATTATGGGTGGTGTGTTGTCCTTTGTGTTCTTCCTTTCAAAAACAGGGTCATAGACCATAGAAGCTCTAAGATAACCCTCTGTGTATGCCCGCCTTACGCCCTCCTCTATGGCATCCCTCAGAGAACCTCCTACTACGCAAACATCCTGCCCTATCTCCACAAAAACCACTGCCACACCCGTATCCTGACAGTAAGCCATCTCCTCCTTTTCTGCAGCCTCTGCGTTTAGTAGAATCTGCCTGAGAACTTCCCTTCCCAGTTCAGACTCTTCCCTTTCCAAGGCCTGTTGGAAAGCATGGACCACATCTCCGGGTAATTTATAGTTTGCTCTAAGGGCAATTTCTTTCACCGCCTCCACTATCTTTTCATATTCAATCTCCCTCGGCATAGCTTATATATTAACGCATCATAAGAAATTCGCAAGAA
>JAEMPM010000142.1 GCA_022759285.1 Thermocrinis sp. | reverse complement strand
GGTGTAAGGTGGGAGATCAATCTCAAGCTTTTGGTGGATGAAAAAGAACCTGCAGTGAATGCCTTTAGGATCACAAAAAACGGCTTTTTTGAGTATCTTAGATACCCTGTTGCCAACATACTAAGAAGGCTTGGCTATCATCCACAAACACCCTTTGGAGAACTACCCGATTCTGTTAAAGAGCTCATTCTTTATGGAGGTAAGGTGCTAAATACAGAATTTGAGGGCATAATTCCACACCTTGAAAGGCGCTTTTTGGAAGAGGATTCGGAAAGACTGAGAGAAGAAATCGGGGAGTATATAAAGGAAAGACCGTGCCCTGCTTGCGGAGGTTCAAGACTAAGACCAGAAGCCCTTTCCGTGCTCTTAAACGGTAAAAACATATATCAAGTATGTAGTATGCCTATAAGACAGGCTATGGAATTCTTCAAGGAAACCTACGAAAACTTGACAGGCAAGGACCGCATAGTGGGAGAAAGGCTCATAAAGGAGATCACCGACCGGCTTAGCTTTTTGATAAAGGTAGGTTTGGACTATTTGGACTTAGCTCGCAGCGCAACTACCCTTTCTGGGGGAGAGATGCAAAGGATAAGGCTTGCCACCCAAATAGGCTCTAAACTAACGGGTGTGCTTTATGTTTTGGATGAACCCTCCATTGGCTTGCATCCCAGAGACACCCATAAGCTCATAGAAACCCTCAAGGACCTTAGGGACCTTGGCAACACGGTTATAGTGGTGGAGCACGATCCAGAGACTATACTCTCTGCGGACTGGATCATAGATCTTGGTCCAGGGGCTGGGAAAAACGGAGGTTATGTAGTAGCGGAAGGTACGCCCGAGGATATAATGAACAATCCAAACTCTTTAACGGGTGCGTACCTGTCTGGTAGACAGGGCATACCTCTGCCAGAAAAGAGAAGACCCCCGGGCAAGAGGTGGCTAAAAATAATCAACGCCAGAAAGCACAATTTGAAAAACATAACCGTCCAGATTCCGGTGGGTCTCTTCGTGTGTATAACGGGAGTCTCCGGTAGTGGAAAATCTACACTAATATACGACATACTTTGGGAGTATGCGAGAGGGCTTTTCTACGGTGGCAACGTGGATGTGGAAGGGGTGGATCGCATAGAGGGGCTTGAGTACTTTGACTATGTTATCAACGTGGATCAGTCTCCCATTGGTAGAACTCCCAGAAGCAACCCAGCTACTTACACAAAGCTGTTTGACTCAATAAGAAACCTATTTGCCCAGACGCCTACCGCAAGGGCAAGGGGCTACACACCGGGTAGGTTCTCCTTCAATGTGCCAGGTGGAAGGTGCGAAGCATGTCAGGGAGAGGGTGTAATAAAGGTGGAAATGCACTTTTTGCCTCCCGTGTATGTGACCTGTGAAGTGTGCAAAGGGACCCGATACAACAGGGAGACCTTAGAAGTGCTCTATAAGGGTAAAAACATAGCGGAAGTTTTAGACATGACCGTGGATGAAGCCTACGAGTTCTTCTATCATCATCCCCCCATACGTAGAAGGCTTGAACTTTTGAGGGATGTGGGGCTTGGATACATAAAGCTGGGTCAACCAGCCACTACCCTTTCAGGTGGAGAAGCCCAGAGGATCAAGCTAGCCCGAGAGCTTTCAAAGAAGGAAACAGGAAGGACTCTCTACCTTTTGGACGAACCCACCACCGGGCTACACATGGACGATGTGAAAAAGCTAATAGAGGTTTTACAAAGGCTCGTGGATAGGGGAAACACGGTGGTGGTCATAGAGCATAACCTGGATGTGATAAAGTGTGCGGACTGGATCATAGATTTGGGTCCTGAAGGTGGAGATAGAGGCGGGTACATTGTAGCAGAGGGAACTCCAGAGCAGGTGATGGAAAATCCCAACTCCTACACAGGGCAGTATCTTAAAGAGTATTTGAAGTATAATCATAGGATATAAGCTTTAAACAGGAGGGCTTAGATGGCAAAAATATACTATGACGGAGATGCCAGTTTGGAAGCACTAAAAGGTAAAAGGGTAGCCATTTTGGGTTATGGCAGCCAGGGGCATGCCCATGCCCTCAACCTCAGGGACAGTGGCATTGATGTGATAATTGGACTACATCCAAACAGCAAGTCCAGAGAAAAGGCACAGAAGGATGGATTTGAGGTTTATGAACCCTCAGAAGCAGTAAAGAGGGCGGACATTATAATGTTTTTGACACCAGACCCTGTGCAACCGGAACTCTACAAGCAATGCGTAGAGCCCCACTTAAACCCTGGGAAAACCTTAGCCTTTGCCCACGGCTTTAACATACACTTCAAGCAGATAGTTCCACCAAAGGACGTGGACGTTTTCATGGTAGCACCTAAGGGACCCGGGCACTTGGTAAGGTGGATGTATGAAGAGGGTAAAGGTGTGCCTGCTTTGGTAGCCATCTATCAAGATGCCTCCGGCAACTGTAAAGAGAAAGCTCTGGCTTACGCCAAAGCCCTTGGATGTACTAGAGCGGGTGTGATAGAAACCACCTTTAAAGAGGAGACAGAAACGGACCTCTTTGGGGAACAGATGGTTCTGTGCGGTGGTGTAACTGCCTTAATAAAGGCAGGGTTTGAAACCCTCGTGGAAGCAGGTTACCAACCAGAGGTTGCCTACTTTGAATGTTTGCACGAACTAAAACTGATCGTAGATTTAATATACCAATACGGTATAGCTGGTATGAGATATTCCATTTCAGACACTGCCAAGTATGGGGACCTCACCAGAGGGGAAAGAATTTACAAGGTGGTTAAGCCATTGATGAAGGAAGCCCTCGAAGAGATTCAAAAAGGTGAGTTTGCAAGGGAGTGGGTCCTTGAAAATCAAGCGGGAAGACCTGTCTTTCATGCTCTCCTTGAGAGAGATAGACACCACCTTATAGAAAAGGTAGGAGAAGAACTCAGAAAGATGATGCCTTGGATCTCGGGTAAGGAGCTGAAATGAACCTGACTAAAAGGAGGGAATCCTTAAAAAAGCTCTACACGCCCTTAGGTATTGCCCTCTACAGGCTACACTTTCCTCCTAACTTTATAACCTTGCTGTCTGTTATAACAGGTATGCTATCTGCCTACTTTTTCTGGCATGGCAAACTTTTAACCGCGGTGAGCTTTTTGCTTCTTTCTGGGCTTTTGGACCTTATGGATGGCATGGTGGCAAGGCTCTCTGAAAGGGCCTCAAAGTTTGGTGCGGTTTTTGATTGGTTGGCGGACAAGTGGGTGGACGGCTTTGTGCTTGGCACCGTAGGATACCTATATGCGGGTCCCTTCACAGCCATACTGGCAATTACCGCATCCATGCTACACTCTTTCATAAAGCCGGTGGTCTATTCGGAAATAGGCTACAGTGCGAGGATCAAGGGAAAGATCCAGGATCCTTTGGAGGGGGTCGGTTTCTTTGGAAGACCAGAAACTCACCTTACCTTAGCCCTTTTTGCGGTTCTTGAGAGGTTCAACATGCCCCTTGGACTTTCCTTTGGTATAAAGCTTATAACAGTCCTTACGCTGCTTTCTCTCTTTTTGCGCATAGCATATCTGTACAAACATTTCGGAAAGGTGTATGAAGAATGAGACCCTATGTGATCATAGTTTCTGAGGTTAGTGTGGACGGAAAACTTACCCTCTACCGGGGAGCCTCAAGCAAAGAACTGATGAGCCTCATGGATATGGAGGCATACAGGTATTTACACGAAATAAGGGCTAAGGTGGATGGCATAATGGTTGGATGTGAGACGGTAAGAACAGATAACCCAAGTCTAACGGTTAGGTACGCGGAAGGTAAAAACCCTGTTCGTATAATACCATGCTCCACTGCCAATGTGCCCTTAGACGCCAACATCTTTTCAAAGGACGCACCCACCATAATAGTTTCCACCCTAAGAGCTCCAAAGGAGAGGATAGAAAAGATTAGAGAGCTAGGGGCAGAGGTCTGGATAGTGGGCGAGGATCTTGTGGATTTTGACAAGCTCCTTCCTATGCTCTACGAGAGGGGTATAAAAAGCCTTATGGTGGAGGGAGGTTCCTCTATAAACTGGGAGTTTGTTAAGAAGGGGTATGTGGATGAGATAAGGCTCATACACCTGCCTGTTATAGTGGGTGGGGAGAATGTGCCCACCTTGGTGGGAGGTGAAGGCTTTAAGAGTCTGAAGAACCTTCTCAATCTAAGACTTAGGGCACACTTCAAGAGGGGACATCATCTGATTACTGAATGGGAGGTAGTAAGATGAACGAATACTTGGGAATTTTGATCTTTTTTGTGATAGCGTTGGGTGTCGGCTTTGTTTTCACTGTAGCAAACAGTATCCTTGGACCAAAGACTAAGGAAAAGATGGAGGATTATCCTTACGAATGCGGTGTGCCTCTGTATGACCCAGAAGCAAGGGGCACTTTCAAGCAAGGCTATTATCTGCTGGGACTTTTGCTCATTCTTTTTGACATAGAGGTTGCCTTTTTGTTCCCTTGGGCGGTTGTCTTTAAAGACATTGGCATATACGGGCTCATTGAGGCGGTCTTGTTCATAGCTATACTCTTTTTGGGTTTTGTTTACGCTTGGAAGAAAGGTGCCCTAAAGTGGCAGATTTAGAGTTTTTCTTTTGTGGAGGGAAGCTCTCCGCCCACTATAGAAACAGACTGCTTTAGGGCTAAAGCAAAGGCTTTAAAGCAAGCTTCAGCAATGTGATGGAGGATCTTTCCGGATAAAACCCTTATATGCAATGTGCTTTTGGATTCAAGGGCAAAGCCCTTAAAGAATTCCCATATGAGCTCAAAGTCGAAGTCTGTGATCTTTCCACGCAATCCTAAGTCTTCATAAAAGAAAAGAGGCCTGCCAGAAATATCAATGCTACACAAGACCAAAGCCTCATCCATAGGAACAATGCTGTAACCATACCTTTGAATACCCCTCTTGTCTCCTAAAGCATCAAGTACCGCCATACCTAAGGTTATGCCCACATCCTCCACCGTGTGGTGATGGGAAACATGCACATCTCCCTTTGCCTTTAGTTCAAGATCAAAGCGTCCGTGCCGGGCAAAGGTTTCAACCATGTGTGTGAGAAAACCTACCGGTGTGCTAACATTGAACCTTCCAGAACCATCCAGGTTAATCTCCAGTTCAATCTGAGTTTCCCTTGTTTCTCTCAGAACCCTGGCTTTTCGCATGGGAAAATTATATTCGTTATAATCTATGCTATGGAAGTTTTAATGGGAGTTGGAAAAGGTGGTTTAAAAGCAGGTAACAAACCTGACATTCTGGTAATCCTTTTGCCGCATCCTTGCACCGTATCTTTTCTCTTTACCACCAACCACTTTAAGTCCGCAAGCGTTATATACTCAGAAAGAGTCCTTAGGGAAAGGGATACCATAAGGGCACTGGTTATAAACAGTGGGAACGCCAACTGTGGAGTAGGAGAGGAGGGTATAATCCATGCGGAAATGATGGCAAGAGAGGCCGCCAAACATCTAGACATTGACTACAGGGAAGTTCTTGTCTTTTCTACCGGAATTATAGGAAAGCCCTTGCCCATAGAAAGCGTTCTTGAGGGTATAGCTTCCGCCTGTAGGATATTGGAACCGTTGGACCTAAAGAGGGCAAGCGAGGTGATCTCTACTACAGACCGGTTTCCCAAGTATGCCTTTGTCAAAAAGGGTGCTTTAGAGGTATTTGGCTTTGCAAAGGGTGCAGGCATGATCCATCCTCAGATGGCAACCATGCTGAGCTTTATCTTTACCAATGCAGAGGTAGAAAGTGATGTCCTTAGGAAACTTCATCGGGAAATAAACGAAAAGACATTTAATTCCATAAGTGTAGATGGGTGCACCAGTACTAACGATAGCTTTGGCATCATAAGCCTTGGGTTTGTAAAAGATGACTTGGAAAATCTGAGGCAGTCTCTGGAGGAAGTTTCCCTTAGCTTGGCTAAAAAGATCGTAGAGGACGGAGAAGGTGCCACTCGGATCATCAAAGTGGTTGTAAAAAATGCATCCATAAGCCTAAAAGCTAAAACCATAGCGGAGAAGATCGCCACCTCAAATCTGGTTAAAACCGCCATATTTGGAAGGGATCCCAACTGGGGTAGAATAGTAGCAAGCGCTGGTTCTACCCCGTTTCCTATAGACCAGTTTAAACTGAGAGTTTATATAGGAAACCATCTTGTCTATGACGGAAAGCCCCATCCAAAGGCAGTAGAGTCTGCCAAAAAGTACTTGGAGGAAAACAGAGAGATTGAAATCACCTTAGACCTGAGGGAAGGCAAAGAAAGTTGGACATACTATGCTTCTGACCTATCCTACGATTACATAAAGATCAATGCGGAATATACAACTTAGCCCTTTATAAGTTCACCAAGCTTGAATATGGGCAAGTAAAGGGCTATGAGTATGGTACCTACCGTACCACCTATGAACACAATCAGCATAGGTTCTATTAGCTTTATGAGACCCTCCACCGTTTTGTCAAATTCATCTTCGTAAAATCTTGCTATGGTTTCCAGCATGTCGTCGAGCCTACCGGTGTCCTCGCCCACCCTTATCATAGCTATGACAAGCTTTGGAAAAAGACCAGTTTTGTCAAGGGCTTTATACATAGGTTCACCTTCCGTAACTGCCTTTCTTGCCTGTTCAACAGCTTCTTTTATTATGATATTGCCGGTCGTTTGCCCTGCTATTTCAAAGGCTCTTTCTAAAGCAACACCCGAGGAAAAAAGGGAAGCCATTGTTCTGGCAAACCTTGCCATAGTGCTTTTTACCACCAGATCGCTCATCTTTGGCACCCTGAGAGAAAGCTTGTGTATAGCCTTCCTGAAGGTGTAGTTATTTGTGTAAAGATATCTAAAAATCCAGGAAAAAATCACTATAAAGGCTATTATTGCTGGAAGGCTATTTCTCAGGGCGTTTGACGCTGCTATCAACATCTGAGTGGGCAAAGGCAACTCTCCTCCCAAGCTTTGGTATATCTGCGCAAAAGTAGGAACCAAAAAGTAAAGAATACCAGAAACGATTAAAGTAGCCACCACAACCACAAAGATAGGATAAAAGGAAGCGCTTTTTATCTTGCTCTTTATCATAGCAATCTTCTCATAGTATTCCGCAGCTTTTAGCAGTGAGGCATCCAATCCACCTGTCTCTTCACCAACCTTTACTAGATTTACCACGAACTCCGGAAAAACCTTTGGATGCTTTTGCATGGCAGCGGATACTGACATACCCTCTCTGACCTTGGCAGATACATCCTTTGCCGCTTCTGAGAGCCTTTTGTTTGGCAACTGTTCTGCTATTATGTCTAAAGCATCTACCACGCTAAGACCTGCGTTGATCATTGTAGCAAGCTGCCTGCAGAAAATGGAAATATCTTGGTCGCTCACACTTCCACCAAAGGGAAGTGCGATCTTTATGGATTTTTTCTCCTTTTCTTCTTCGTCTATCCTTTCTATTCTTACTAAAGAAAGACCACTTCTTGCAAGTTCTCCCAGAAGAACCTCCTCACTTGGATACACCACCTCCCGTTCAACCACATTTCCTGTTTCATCTATCGCTTTGTATCTAAACTTTGGCATTACACTTGACTTCTAACACCAAGCATCCTTTCTAATTCTTTAACGTCCGGGGAATACCTGAATGCATCCTCCAGGGTTATAAGTCCGCTCCTGTAAAGGTTGGCTAAGGATTGGTTCATGGTTTGCATACCTGTTTCTGTCTGTCCGCTTTGCATGATGGAGTATATCTGTTGCAGTTTATTTTCCCTTATCAAACTCCTAATGGCAGTGTTAGGAATAAGTAGTTCATATGCCAGGACTCTACCTCCGCCTATTTTGGGCACAAGCCTTTGGGAAATAACCCCTTGCAAAACAAAGGAAAGCTGAATTCTAATTTGCTCCTGCTGCTCTGGAGGGAAAACATCTATTATACGGGTGATAGTTGAAACCGCTGTGTTGGTATGCAAAGTTCCAAAAACCAAGTGTCCCGTCTCTGCTGCCCTGAGGGCTATCTCTATAGTCTCCAAGTCCCTCATCTCTCCTACAAGTATCACATCTGGGTCTTCACGAAGGGCAGCCCTTAGGGCATCCGCAAAACTATTCACATCTTCGCCTATTTCCCTTTGATTTACTATACTCTTTCTGTGGTGGAACACATACTCTATTGGGTCCTCTATGGTTATTATGTGATGTGGAAAGTTTTCGTTTATGTAATTGATGAGAGTAGCTAAAGTTGTGGTTTTACCAGAGCCAGTGGGACCAGTAACAAGAACAAGCCCCATGCTCCTATGGCAAAGCTCCAATACCTTTTTGGGAAGTCCGATTTCCTCAACGGTCATTATTTTGTTGGGAAGCCTTCTAAAAACCCCAGCTACAGAGCCTCTCTGAAAGAAAACGTTAGCACGGAACCTTCCTACATCCTTCACACCAAAGGAAAAATCTACTTGTCCTTTTTCTTCCAACTGCTTCCTGTGTTTTTCCGACATAACCGAATAGAGGAGTCTCTGCGTCATTTCTGGAGTCAGAATAGGATATTCCATCAAAGGTGTTATCTTTCCGTCTATTCGGACTACAGGCTTTGAACCTGCGGTTATGTGGATGTCCGATGCTTTTAAAACAGATGCTTTATATAGTATTTCTACGAGCTTTATTTCCTGATTTTGTTGCCTATCCATCGGCGTCATCAGAAACTCCCTTCTTTAAGATCTATTTTAAACTATCCTGAGAAAAGGAAGAACTATAGCAAAGGCTGAGAATGTCAGCTTTACACTTCTAAGCGTATAAGAACTGCTCCAGGTCCTAACCATCAACCACCCTAGGCTATGGATGCCAAAAGTTGACAT
>JAEMPM010000058.1 GCA_022759285.1 Thermocrinis sp. | reverse complement strand
ATGGAAACCTTCTGGGAGGCTTTTAAAAGGCAGGGTGTAAGTAGGCGGGACTTTTTGCGTTTTGCCTTTACTATTACAGGACTTATGGGATTGTCTCCCTCTATGTTTCCAGAAGTGGTTAGGGCATTGGAGACAAAACCACGTGTTCCTGTGATTTGGATCCATGGACTGGAGTGCACTTGCTGTTCTGAATCCTTTATAAGGTCCGCAACTCCCTTGGCTTCAGATGTGCTACTTTCAGTGATCTCTCTTGAATATGATGATACACTTTCCGCTGCAGCTGGAGAAGCTGTAGAAAACCACAAAAAGGAAATTATTAAAAAGTATTGGGGAAATTACATTTTGGCTGTTGAAGGAAATCCTCCTCTGGGAGAGGATGGAATGTATTGTGTAGTAGCGGGTGAGCCCTTTTTAAAACATCTACAGGAGGCTGCTGAAGGAGCTAAGGCTATTATTGCTTGGGGTTCGTGTGCCAGCTGGGGATGCGTGCAGGCAGCAAAGCCCAATCCAACGACTGCTGTATCAATTGATAAAGTAATAAAGAATAAACCGATCATAAAAGTTCCCGGTTGTCCTCCTATAGCGGAGGTTATGACTGGAGTAATAATGCACATTGCCATTTTTGACTCAATTCCTCCTTTGGATGCTCAGGGGAGACCAAAACAATTTTATGGAAATAGGATACACGATACATGCTACAGAAGGGCATTCTTTGATGCCGGACAGTTTGTAGAAAGATTTGACGATGAAGGTGCCAAAAAAGGATGGTGTTTGTATAAAGTAGGATGCAGGGGACCAACGACATATAACTCCTGCGGAAATATGAGGTGGTATAATGGACTTTCCTATCCAATACAGGCAGGGCATGGTTGTATAGGTTGTTCCGAAGAGAACTTCTGGGATAATGGACCCTTCTACCAAAGGCTTACTGCAATTCCTGTACCGAATGTGGAGGCAAACGCAGATAAAGTTGGAGTTGCTGTAGCAGCTGCAGCCACGGCTGGTGCTATAGCCCATGGCGTTATTTCTACACTCAGAAACAAAAACAATAAAGGAGGTGAATAAACATGGCAAGGATCGTAGTGGACCCAGTAACAAGAATTGAGGGGCACCTAAGAATTGAGCTTATTGTGGATGACAAGACTGGGAAAGTGGTAGATGCAGTCTCCGCCGGCACTATGTGGCGCGGTATTGAGCTCATTCTCAGGGGAAGGGATCCAAGGGATGCATGGGCTTTTGCCCAAAGAATCTGTGGAGTTTGTACATCTATTCATGCTCTGGCTTCCGTCAGATGTATAGAGGATGCTCTTGAAATTCAAATCCCTAAGAACGCCAACTACATAAGGAACATAATGTATGGAACTTTACAGGCTCATGACCACGTAGTACATTTTTACCATCTTCACGCTCTTGATTGGGTGTCTCCTGTAGAAGCTTTGAAGGCAGACCCTGTTCAAACCGCGGTACTCCAGAACCAACTTCTTGAAAAATACGGTGCTATAGCAGACCTACTACCAGACCCTATAGGACATAGGGCGTATCCCAGAAAGTTTCCCAAGGCTACTCCGGGATACTACAGGGCATTCCAAGAAAAAATAAAAAAGCTTGTAGAAAGCGGACAGCTTGGTATATTCGCTGCTCATTGGTGGGACCATCCCGATTACAAACTGCTACCACCGGAAGTGCATCTCATGGCTATAGCCCATTATCTCAATATGCTTGATGTTCAAAGAGAACTCTTTGTTCCACAAGTAGTGTTTGGTGGGAAAAACCCGCACCCTCATTACCTAGTAGGAGGAATGAGCTGCTCTATATCTCTGAATGATATGAACGCTCCTGTCAATGCGGAGCGCTTGGCTGTTGTTGAGGACGCAATATATACCCAAGTTGAAGCGGTCAACTTGTTCTACCTTGTAGACCTTTTGGCAATAGGACACATATATATTCAAAAAGGGCAAGTTTATGGAGGCGGTCTTGCAAAGAAAAGGGTAATGGGTTACGGTGAATTTCCTGACGAACCCTATAAGGGTATAAAGACCGGAGACTATCACAACAAAATCCTATACCACTCTAACGGTGTCGTAGAAAACTTTGCAGATGGCGTTGAAAAGGCTAAGTATTATCCTCTTGTGGGTAAGGATTTTGCGGACCCTGAAGTTATCCAAGAGTTCGTGGCACACTCTTGGTATAAGTATCCCGATGAGAAAAAAGGCTTGCATCCTTGGGATGGTATAACTGAACCAAACTACACAGGACCGAAGGAAGGAACAAAGACTCAGTGGAAGTATTTAGACGAGCAGGGTAAATACTCTTGGATAAAGTCTCCAAGATGGAGAGGAAAGCCCTGTGAGGTTGGTCCACTTGCAAGATACATAGTGGTTTATACCGCAGTGAAACAAGGTCATATAAAACCATCCTGGATTGACGAAATGGTTGTGAAACAGATAGACTTTGTGTCAAAGGTTCTTGATCTTCCACCTCATGTATGGCTTACAAACACAGTTGGTAGAACCATCGCAAGAGGTCTTGAAGCACAGGTAGGAGCAGCTGCGAACCTATACTTCCTCAAGAAGCTTTACGACAACATAAAGGCGGGAGATACCTCAGTAGCAAACATGGAAAAGTGGGACCCATCCACTTGGCCTAAAGAGGCAAAAGGTATAGGACTCACGGAAGCTCCAAGGGGTGCTTTGGGACACTGGGTGATAATAAAGGACGGAAAGATCGCCAATTATCAATGCGTAGTTCCTACTACATGGAATGGTGGTCCAAGGGATCCAATGGGTGGGCAAGGTGCCTTTGAGGAATGTATGAAAGACACGCCACTTAAAGTGATGGATAAACCTTTGGAAGTCTTAAGAGGAATACATTCCTTTGACCCGTGTCTGGCGTGCTCTACGCATATTTACAACGCAAAGAGAGAGGAAATAACCACCATAAAAGTTCAAGGTAGTATGCCTGTCTGTTCTATAGGAGGTTAAGCTATGAAAGAGGAGCTTGTAAAAAGGATATATATATATAGTCCCTCGCTGCGTATATGGCATTGGATTAACGCCTTATGCATAACGATTCTGTTCATAACTGGTCTCTACATAGGCAATCCCTTCTTCATAGGTTCCCATGGGTTTGAGGCGACTTACGCTTATGCCCACAATCTCACAATGGACTTTATAAGGTTCATCCACTTTTCGGCGGGTTATGTGCTAACGGTTATGCTCCTCTTCCGCTTTTTCCTCCTTTTCTTTAACAAGGGAGACAGGTTAATCATTCCTAAGGTATGGAGGGCGGATTTTTGGAAGGGCATTGGAGAGATGGTTCTTTACTACCTTTTTATTAAGCCACAGCACAGAACCTACATAAGAAATCCATTGGCAAAGCTCGCTTACTTTGTGCTATACTTAGGTCTTATCTTTATGGTAATAACAGGCTTTGCAATATATGGACTTTCTAATCCCTCAGGTTTCTGGGCAAAGCTATTTGGTTGGATCGTTCCTCTTCTTGGTGGAGAGTTTTGGGTTCATATATGGCATCATTGGTTTGCCTGGTTGATAGTATTTTTTGTGATCATCCATGTGTATCTCGTTATAAGGTTTGACGTAATAGAAAAGGAAGGTGAAGTATCCTCTATGTTCAATGGAATAAAGAACTTCAAGGAAACACCTGTGGATGTGGAGGATGTAGCTTGAGCATACTTGTCTTAGGAGTGGGAAACATACTACTTTCCGATGAGGGGTTGGGTGTAAAGGTGATAGAAAAGATCAAGGAGGATTACGTTCTTCCGGAAGATGTGAAGTTATTGGATGGTGGTACTCTTGGCATAGAACTTCTCTACTTTCTTGAAGGTTCAGAAAAGCTCATAATAGTGGATGCGATAAGGGGTGGGGGTCCCCCGGGGACCCTCTACAAATTTTCCGGGAATGAGGTGGAGGCTTACTTTAAAGGAAAGATCTCTGCCCATGAACTTGGGATTCAGGAGGTTTTAGGCATAGCCCAATTAATCGATAGGTATCCCAAAGACGTAGTGGTCATAGGTATGGAACCAGAAAGCTTAGAGGTGTCTTTGGAACTTTCGCAAACTGTAAAAGACAATTTAGAAAAATTGATAAAATTAGTAATAGAACAACTCAAAGAGTGGAATATAGAGGTTAAAAATGTTAATGAACGCACCAGCCATACTGTATGAGATCTTACAAGCCTTGAAGGACTTTTATAACAAAGGAGAAAGGCACATTATCTATATAAACAAATTGCCTCTTACCGAAGAAGATAAGCGTGTTATATTGGATGTTCTAAGGGATGGTCAAGTGAAAATATTTCTCAAATCTGCAAGTCAAAAAGTAGAGTGGAGAGAGACGGGAATAAGCGGTGTTTGGATAGGTGTGTTTTTTAATAGGGATGAAAAACCAATTTTGGAAACGATAGAGATAACAGATTTTCCTATGCTTGCAATGAGCCAAAGGGAAGATATAGAAGAAGCAATAAAAATCCTTGAAGATAGAATAAAAAGCGCCATCCCCAATGCTAACTTAGGCCAATAACGTAGGCCACCTGTCCCAAACAAAGCCCTCCATCGTTTGTTGGCACCTTTTGATGGGTATATACCAAAAAGCCATTCTTAGTAAGCTCTTCTTTTATTTTGCTTACCAATGGGTCATTTTGCATCACGCCTCCCGAAAGGCACACTTTTTCTATGCCTACTCTTCTTGCTATGTCCAACGCAATCTTTGCTAAGGTGTTTATAAATCTTGAAGGTACCTTTTCTCTTTCCTTATCCTGCAGTATGTCTAATATCGTCGTACGCCAGTCTATAATTTGCCCTTCGATCGAATAAGAATAATGATCTTTTACAGCTGGATTGTATAAGTCTTCCAAAATCATGGCAGATTGACCTTCGTAATTGTTGATATGTCTAATGCCCAAAAGGGAACAGACAGCATCAAACAGTCTCCCTACAGAGCTAGAGAAAGGAGAGTTAATTCCTTTACTCCAAACTTTGAACAACATTTCAAGTTCTTTTCTATCAAAGGGCAAGTTAAAGTCAAGGGCTTTCTCTCCGAATAGTTCTAATAGCAAGGATAATGCGACCCTTTTTGGTTCCTTTATTGCCTTTTCTCCACCTATGAGTCTAAAAGGTTTAAAATGGTAGACACGTTTGTAGGTCTTGTAGTGGCATACTAGAAACTCTCCACCCCATAAGGTCCCATCCTCTCCATAGCCTGTTCCATCCCAAGCTATACCTAACACTTCATCCTCTATTCCGTTCTCCGCCATACAGGAAAGTATGTGGGCATAATGGTGCTGCACCTTTAACAGTGGAATATTTTTTTCTTCCGAGAAAAACTGCGCCCATTTTGTTGTTTCATACCGGGGATGCATATCGCAAACGACGATCTCTGGTTCAAACTGGTAAAGGTTCATAAGATCAAAAACCATCTCTTCAAAGCTTTTTAGGGTTTGATAGTTTTCTACATCTCCTACATGCTGACTAATAAACACTTTGTCATCCCAAGCTATAGCAAAGGTGTTTTTAAGCATACCACCCGTTGCCAAAACTTTATTCTTTAACTTGTAAGGGAGCTTTACAGGCAAAGGTGCATATCCCCTTGATCTTCTTATCAGCAAAGGGATGCCTCCAACTACTTTAACAACAGAGTCATCACATCTTCTTTTTATCTCTCTATTATGAACAAGTATTAGGTCTGCGATCTCCGACAGTTTGTTTAATGCTTCCTCATTGTCCTTTACTATAGGCTCTTCTGAATAGTTTCCCGATGTGGCAACAATGGGAACATCAAGCTTTGAAAGAATTATGTAATGCAATGGAGAGTAAGGAAGAAATGCACCTATTCTCTTAAGCCCGGGTGCTATGGTCTCTGGCAAGCTATCTTGAACTTTTTCAATAAGAACTATAGGCCTCTGTGGTGAAGAGAGAAGGGCTTCCTCCAGGTTAGTTGGGCGAGCATATTCTTTTAGCTGTTGCAAACTTTTAAACATCACCGCAAAAGGTTTTTCCTGCCTTCTCTTTCTTATCCTTAGAGTATTAACCGCTTTTTCATTGGTGGCATCGCATATTAGATGAAAACCCCCTATACCTTTTACCGCCACTATCTTTCCCTCTTTTACAGCTTGGATAGCTAAATCTATAGCCTTTTCACCTTCCCCAAGCAAACTGCCCTCTTTATCGTAAAGAAAAACCTGTGGACCGCATTTAGGACATGCGTTTGGTTGAGCATGGAACCTTCTATTGGTTGGATCGTTGTATTCTCTTTCACACTCTTGGCACATCTTAAAAACTTTCATCGTGGTGTTTGGCCTATCATAAGGAAGCTTTTCAATTATGGTAAACCTTGGTCCGCAATGGGTGCAGTTTGTGAACGGATACATGTATCTTCTGTCCTTTGGGTCAAAAACTTCTTTCAGACATTCATCACAGGTTCCTATATCGGGCAGTATAAAAACTTCCCTTTTGCCTTCCGAGTGACTCTCTTTTATTTCGAAATCGGTATAGCCCACCTCCTCTGCGTACTCAAAAGAAATTGAATAAATATAGGCTAAAGGTGGTTTCTCTTCTTGAAGTCTCTTTAGGAAGACATCTAAATTTTCTCCTTCAACCTCTATTTTTACACCCTCTGGTGTGTTTATAATCCATCCCCTAAGGTCAAGCTCCTTAGCTAATCTATATACAAAGGGCCTGAAACCTACACCCTGAACCGCACCGATTATTTCAAGCTTGATCCTCATACTCTAACTCTAAGCTTTTCAAGAGTAAATCCTGACCCCCTTCTATAATTGTGTTAAAAGAACCACAGCACGGGCATATCACATTAAGCTCTTCCTTTTGAGAGACCATACCACAGTCCAAACACCTAAGGGTTAGCTTTTCTATTTCTAAAACGAGTTCTGCGGAATCGGCTACGGTATTTTCCTTAAAGGTATCAAAGGCAATTTTAAGAAGATGAGGCTCCACTCCAGAGAGGACTCCTACACTCACGACTATTCTACTAACACGTTTTGCGTTATATTCTTCCACATACTTTTCAATGAGACCCATCAAGCTTTGCACTATTGAAAATTCATGCATGTTAACAGATCCTCGGCAAGAGCTCTCCCGTTGGAGGTTCTAAATGTCTGAGGGTGTCGTAGGCTGTTTTTAACAGAACCTCTGGTCTTTTTTCAACGGGCACCGCCCTACCGATAATAGCACTGTCCCTTCCCAAAGGATGTTCTTTAAGGGCTTGTAAGACTTTCTCCGCGTCCTCTTCTTTAACTGCTATTATTACTCTACCTTCACAAGCTAAATGGTAAGGCTCTAAGCCTAAAAATTCACAAAGTCCACGAACGGGCTCTTTTACGGGTATGTTTTCTTCCTCTATTACAAAGGAGACATTTGAAGAGCTTGCCCACTCGTGCAGTACTGCGGAAAGTCCACCTCTTGTAGGGTCCCTCATTGCATGAATTTCCGCTCCAACAGAAAGAACATTCTTCACCAAATCCCATAGGCTTGCACAATCACTCTCTATTTCTATGTCAAAGCCCTCTCTCTCCGCTAATATACAGGCTCCATGATCACCTAAACTTCCCGAAGCTATTATTACGTCACCTGGCTTAACGTTTGATGCGGATAGTCCTTCATATATTACCTTTCCTATACCGGATGTGCTTATGAATATACTGTCCAAGTTCCCTTTTGGAACCACCTTAGTATCTCCTGCCACCACGATCACACCAGTTTTCTGGGCTTCCTCTTTCATGCTTTGGACTATTTTTTCCAAAGTCATCAAAGGAAATCCTTCCTCTATTACAAAGCTAACTGACAAGTAAAGAGGTTTTGCACCCATAACCGCAAGGTCGTTGACTGTCCCTGCTATTGCCAACTTCCCTATGTCTCCTCCCTTAAAAAATATAGGCTTTACTGTAAATCCGTCGGTGGTATAGGCCACTTTTCCGTTTAACTCAAGTATGGCGGCATCTTCCAGTTTACTCAAATATTGGTTATCAAAGTACTTTAGAAAAACTTTCTTGATAAGTTTCCAAGTGCCTTCTCCTCCTCCGCCATGCAAAAGAAGTACTCTTTCCATAACACACCCCCTTGCTCACAAAATCCTCTTCGAGCAAATAGCCTTTAATCTCAACCTAAATCGCAAACCGCTCACATCAGCCTTAGGTTATTTCATGAATCCATACGAGTTTCATACCATAAAGCTCTTCTTAGCAATTCTAACCTTAAGCTTTATATACTCAAGCCAATCCTCTAAACCTTCCTTAGTTTTGCAAGAGAGGGCTATAAAATCTATGTTTGGCTTTATTTTTCTTGCAGACTTTACCGCTCTTTCTATGGAAAAATCTACATAGGGTAAGAGGTCTGTTTTTGTTATAACAAGTAGGTCTGCGCTTCTAAACATTACGGGATATTTCTCAGGCTTGTCATCCCCCTCTGTAACTGCCAGAAGTACCACATTCATATGAGCACCTACATCATAGGAGGCAGGACATACCAAGTTTCCCACGTTTTCTATAAACACAACGTCTAAATTTTCCAAAGGAAGGTTGTGAATTCCTTCATGAACCATAAAAGCATCCAAATGACAAGCGCCTCCAGTGGTTATTTGATAAGCTGGAGCTCCTTTATTTTTTATACGCTGTGCATCCAGGTCCGTTTCAAGGTCCCCTTCTATAACTCCTATTCTTACCTGATCTTTAAGAGCTTCTACTGTAGCCTCTATCAAACTTGTTTTTCCTGCACCCGGAGAGCTCATAAGGTTTATGGCATAAACGCCATGCTTTTCAAAGTGTTCTCTATTTTCCTGAGCCTGTCTATCGTTTGCGTCGAGGACCTTGGTTAAAGCTTGAACTACTTTCCTGTCTGTTACGTGGTTTACCTCACCACACCCACATTCTTTACACATGGTTTACCTCCGAATAGTTATTCAGTTTTTATAACTTCTTATAGTTTATACTGCAATAAAGAAAAAGTCTACACGAGGATGTCAACCTTTCAGGT
>JAEMPM010000097.1:1380-9057 GCA_022759285.1 Thermocrinis sp. | reverse complement strand
AATGCTCAAGATAGCCCTAACTGGCAACATAGGTTCTGGAAAATCCACGGTAGCGGGGTTTTTCAAGGAGTGTGGTTTTTATGTGTTTGATGCAGACCGTATAATAAAGGGATTTTATGAAGAAAGGGGAAAAGTATACGAAGAGGTCCTGAAAGCCTTTGGGGATGAAATATTAGACCAAGGAGGAAATATAAACACAAAAAAGCTCGCGGATATTGTGTTTGCAGACAGAGAAAAGCTATTGCTTTTGGAAAGGATCACCCACTCTGCCCTTTATGAACGATTGGAAGAGGAGTTTAAAAAACTCCCCGAGCATGCCATAGTAGTGGTGGAGGCTTCCTTGGTTTTGGAGAAGAAAACACAAGGCAAGTACGACTTTGTGGTTTTAGTTTATGCACCCTATGAGCTTTGCAAACAGAGAGTTCTCGCCAAAGGCATGTCCTTGGAGGACTTTGAAAGAAGATGGCAAAAGCAACTTCCACCTAAAGAGAAGTTAAAAAAAGTCCACTATGTGATAGACAACAGCCAAAGCCTTGAAAGGACAAGAGAGAAGGTTTTCGAGCTATGTAGAGTCTTTAGGAACCTTGTCCTTTTTAGAGAGGGTTAGTCTTTGCTTTAGCCTACAAACAGTGCATACGTTTGCAGAAGTGGGCTCACCGCAAATGGAGCATGGCTTAAGCTCAAGTTTCTCCTCTCGCTTGAAAAGGGGCTGAATTTTTCTCAAAAACTCTAAGTAGAACCTAAGCTTGGTGCCGGGGCTCTTTTCCTCTATCTGAGAGAGCAAAAGCTTATACTCAATTGAAGAGGCATCTACTGAGTAGGGACATTCTTCCTCCACAAAGTCTATGCCGGAAAGAAGGGCATACAGGGCACTTTCCTTCTCTGTAATAAGACACAGTGGTTTTACCTTTCTCACAAAGCCATTGCCCTCTTTTAAAACCGGATACTGCCTTTGCAGGTAGCCTAAATTCCAAGAGAGGACATTTCCCATGAGGGTTGCGCTCTCATCGTCCAAGTTGTGTCCTGTGGCGATCACCGAAAAACCAAGCTCTTTGGCACTTTTGTTCATATAATACCTTTTGAGATTTCCACACACGGAACAGGCAGGTCTTTTCTCTATCTCTTTTAAGGTTGGTATATCTTCCACCACGTCCTTGAGCCTTATTACATGCAGGGTCCTTCCTAAGCTTTGGGCAAACTTCTTAGCTTTTTCCTCCGATAGTTTGGAATACTCTCCTATGCCCAAGTTTATGTAGAGCCCATCCGCTTGGTAGCCGAGCCTATGAAGGGCATGCCAAAGAGAAAGGCTGTCTTTCCCACCGGATACCGCCACTAAAACCCTATCATTTTTTGAGAACATTCTAAACTCTCTTATTGTCCTTTCCACCCTCCTTTCAAACCACTCAAGGTAATGCTCTTTGCACAGAGCAATTCTATGGTGGGGCAAATAAACAACCGCCTTTTGGGAACACTTAACGCATCTTTTCATAAGTTTTTAATCTTAAACCTGCCCTCCCGAAATGGCATTTATCACCCGCACTTGGTCTCCCTCCTTTATGTAATAGTCATCTTCCACAACTTCTCCATTGACCACCACAAAGGCGTACTCCCTTGAGAGGTTCATAGCCTTTAAAAGGTCTTTTGCCTTTACCTTGTCCCCTTCAAACTCTAACTCTAACTCCTTTCCTCTGTATTGAACCCGCAGTTTCATAGTAAATATTTTCACCCAGAAAGATTTTTGGTATAATTTTATACTGCATCCGGGGTAGCTCAACGGGCAGAGCGGGTGGCTGTTAACCACCAGGTTGGGGGTTCGAGTCCCTCCCCCGGAGCATTAAAAAATGATCGAGATAAAAGGCGTAACTCTACCAGTGCTATTGATCAGACTCTCAGAGGGGGCTGAGGAATCAGCAGTCTTTGAACAGTTAGAAAAATTACTCAACTCTAAACTCTCCGAGGGTGCATACTTCTTAGTGGAGGGGAACTCCCCTTTAGCAAAGAAAGTTGAAGAGTTTTTAACAAAGAAGGATGTAAAGAACATTAAGAAGCTTGAAAAGGTCTTGGAAAAAAAGGCTCCGGAGCCAAGGCTCTTGGTTATAGAAAAACATCTTAGGTCGGGGCAAAGGATAGAGCATAATGGGGACGTGTTAGTGCTTGGAAATGTGAACAAAGACGCTCAAATTGTGGCAACGGGAAACATAATAGTTATGGGTACTCTCAGAGGCATTGCTATAGCTGGAGCCCTAGGAGATGAAAGCGCTGTGGTAGTAGCCTTACGGATGGAACCACAACAGATAAGAATAGGTAGAAAGATAGCCATATCTAGCGAGGAAGAGAGGATATCCCCTGGTTATCCTGAGATTGCAAGAGTGGAAGACGGTGCTATAATTCTTGAAAGGGTATAAAGATGACAAAGGTTTTTGTAGTTACATCAGGCAAAGGCGGTGTAGGAAAAACAACCATAACCGCAAACCTCTCAGTAGCCCTTGCAAAAATGGGAAAGATGGTCTTATGCATTGATGCAGATATAGGGTTGAGAAACTTGGATATGATACTGGGCTTAGAAAACAGAATTGTCTATGATGTGCTGGATGTTCTTGAGGGAAGGGTGGATTTTCAAAAAGCTTTGGTCAAGGACAAAAGGGGTTTTAGCCTGTGGCTTTTACCCGCTAATCAAACCAAAAACAAGGATGCTGTAGATCCAGAAAAGTGGCTAAAGCTTGTTGAGGATATAAAAAGTTTAGGGCAGTATGATTACATATTTATAGACTCTCCTGCTGGAATAGAAAGGGGGTTTCAGATCGCATCTTCTCCTGCAGACACTGCTTTGGTAGTGGTAAATCCTGAAGTATCCTCTGTAAGGGATGCGGATAGGATCATAGGAATGTTAGAAAACATGGGAAAGACAGACTACAAGCTGATAATAAACCGAATAAGATGGGATGCTGTGGAAAAGGGTCAAATGCTCTCCGTAGAGGATATAGTAGAAATTCTAAGGGCACCCCTCTTAGGGGTTGTGCCTGAAGAGCCAAAGCTCGTAGATTTTACCAACAAAGGAGAACCCATTGTTTTGGAGGACTATCCAGCATCGAGAGCACTCATGGATATAGCAAGGAGAATAGCGGGAGAAGATGTCCCCATGGTATATCATGGGCGGAAGAAGGGACTTCTTGAAAGGTTGTTTGGGAGATGGCAATGATCTTGGACTTTTTATTTGGACGCAGTAAGAGCAAAGATGAGGCAAAGAGGAGGCTTACCCTTGTGCTTGCTTACGAAAGGAAAGGACTACCACCCAATTTCGTAGAAAGACTTAGGGATGACTTGGTGTATGTGTTCTCCAAATATTCCCAATTTGATGTTAATAGAATTGAGGTAGACATAAAAAGGGAAAGAGAGGGCTTTGAAGAGCTTTGGATCAGCATACCATTTAAGCAATGAAGGGGAAAATATTTTTGATAGACCTTGATGGAGTTCTGGTAGGAGACAAAAAGCTTAACCCTATAAAGGGGGCAAAGGAGTTCCTTGAAGTATTAAGGTCTAAAGGTATCCCCTTTAGGGTAGTATCCAACAACTCCACAAGACCGCCTTCTGAAATTGTGAAGATTTTAAGGGAAAAGGGTTTAGAATTAGAAGAGGAACGCTTTATTAGCCCCCTTAAAGTTTTACCAAAATATCTGAGGTCCATGAACATCAAAAGGGTCTTACTCATAGGTATGGAACCAGTAAAGAAGTATCTTATGGAAGAGGGTGTTGAGGTGGTTGAAGATCATCAGGTTCAAGGAGTCGTGGTAGCCCAGGACAGGAGTCTTGACTTTCATAAGCTAAAGCTTGCTGTCTCCGCGGTCTTTTTGGCATCTGCCAAGATCATTCCGGTAAACCTGAGCAGGATCGTAAAAGATGACGATGGGCTTTACTTCCCCGGTGCGGGCAGTGTGGCATTAATGCTAAAGCATGCCACCAACTATCCGGATGAACTTCCAAACCTTGGAAAACCTTCAAAGGAGTTTATAGACTATTCCCTGGATGGGCTTGAGGGAGAGGAAGTTTATCTTATAAGCGACGACATATACACAGATCTCTTGGGTGCTAAGGCACTAGGTATAAAGACCATCTTTATGACCACGGGTAAATATACAAGGGATGAGTTAAAAAGGGCGAACTTTGAGCCAGACCTTACCTTTGACAGCCTTGAGGAGTTGATGGAACATTTTGGTTTAAAATCTTTCTTTTAATGAAAGTTATCATTCTTGGCAGTGGTCCAAACCGAATAGGTCAGGGCATAGAGTTTGACTATGCCTGTGTTCAAGCCATATTTGCCTTAAGGGAAGAAGGTGTTCAAACGATTATGGTAAATTGCAACCCGGAGACCGTCTCCACCGACTACGATACCGCAGACAGGCTGTATTTTGAGCCCATCGTTCTGGAAAATGTCCTTGAGATAATAAGGAGGGAAAAACCCGACGGACTTCTGATCCAGTTTGGAGGGCAGACGCCCTTAAAGCTTTCTATACCTTTGAGGAACTTAAAAGTTCCAATCTTGGGTACAGACCCAGAGAGCATAGACATAGCAGAGGACAGGGAAAAGTTCAGGGACCTTATAAACCAACTTGGATTAAAACAACCCGAAAGCCTGACTGCAAGAACTAAAGAAGAAGCTCTAAGGCGTGCAAAGGAACTGGGCTACCCACTGCTTGTACGACCTTCCTATGTGCTCGGAGGCAGAGCTATGAGGATCGTCTATGAAGAGGGGGAGCTAGTCGAGTATTTGCAAGAGGCGGTGGAAGTTAGCTACCAAAGACCCATCCTTTTGGACAGGTATCTTTCCGACAGCGTGGAAGTGGATGTGGATGCCCTCGGAGATGGTGAAGACTTTTTGATAGGTGCGGTTATGGAGCACATAGAGGAAGCCGGGGTCCATTCGGGAGATAGCGCTGCGTCTATCCCCCCCTACACCCTTGGAAAGGATACGGTGGAAGAGATAAAAAGACAAACCAGACTAATAGCTAAAGCCCTAAAGGTAAAGGGGCTTATTAACCTTCAGTTTGCGGTAAAGGATGGAGAGGTGTATGTTTTGGAGGTTAATCCGAGGGCTTCTCGGACTGTACCCTTTGTCAGCAAGAGTATAGGTTATTCTTTGGCAAAGCTTGCTGCTAAGGTGTGCGTGGGAAGAAAACTAAGGGAACTTGTGCCCGAGGTATTTGAAAGGCTTGAAAAAGGCAATGTCCACTATTGCAGTGATTTCCTACCAAAGGATTGGAATTACTACACCGTTAAGGAAGTGGTTTTTCCATGGAACAGATTTCCTGAGGTGGACCCCCTTTTGGGTCCGGAGATGAGGAGTACGGGAGAGGTAATGGGCATAGACAAAAAGTTTGGTCTTGCTTATTACAAAGCCCAGCTTGCAGCTGGTAGTAGGTTGCCCACAGAGGGTAGAGTTTTCATAAGCGTGGCAGACAGAGACAAGCCCAAAGTGTTTGAACTGGCAAAAGGATTTTTAGACCTTGGTTTTGAGGTACTTGCAACTGCAGGAACCTACAGATTTTTAAAGGAAAGAGGGTTGAATGTTAGGCAGGTTTTAAAGGTCTCCGAAGGAAGACCAAACATAGTGGATATGATCAAAAACGGAGAAGTGCAGGCAGTTATAAACACACCCACCGGCAGAAGGGAAAGGTCTGATGCCTATCACATCCGCAGAGCAACAGTCCAGCAGGGTATTCCCTACACTACCACCGTAAGAGGAGGCTATGCAACGCTAGAGGCAATAAGGTGCTATTTAGAACACAGCAAAAGCCTTGAGGTCTATTCCCTGCAGGAGGTTTTTGGTGAAGCATAGATATAAATCTTACTCCTATGAGCGTCCCAAAAGACCTCTTTTCTTAAGACTCATAAGAAGGCTCGCAGTCCTTTCTCTGTTATTTTTGAGCTTCTACACCCTTTTTCTCTCTCTTGGAGGAAGACCTCAGTTGGAAGGACTAGAGTCTTTAAAGTTCATCCCAGCGGAGGGGGAGTATAACCTAAAGGTTAAAAATGGCAAAATAAAATCCGCCAGGCTCTATGTAGAGCAGGAAGGAAAGAGCTACAAAGTTTTTGAGGGGAATTTCCCACAGGGGACAGATTTTTTGAAAATAAGCATAAACACCAAAGCTTTGGGAATAAAGGAGGGAGATGCCAAGGTCAAGCTATGGGTAAGCGCGGGCTTTCTTAGGGAAAGGGAATATACCATTGACACAAAGGTAGACCTAACGCCCCCTTCCCTTGAGATTCTTTCCTATCCTACAAGTCTAAGGGAAGGTTCCGTAGGCGTTCTGAAGGTGAAAAGTAACGGTACGGAGGTATCTTTGGAATGGGATGGCAAAAAAGCTTCAATGACCTCAATTTCTCCTGAGGTTTATGTTGCCCTTTTCCCGGCTCCTTTGGATGTAGATGGCATAGATCTACGCATAACTGCCAAAGACCAAGCAGGCAACTCAGTCCAAAAAACTTTAAGAGTAGCCATCAAAAGAGCAAACTTTAAAAAGGAAAGGATAGAACTAACTGATAACTTTATAAACTCGGTGATCTATCCTCTTTTGGGAGAACAAGCCAAAGGGTTAGACCCTGTCTCCGCCTTTAAGATGGTAAACGAAGAGTGGAGAAAAAGGGATGTAAATAAGCTCTCCGAGTTAACTCAAAAGAGCGAGCCTGTGAAACTCTGGAAAGGTGCCTTTCTACAGCTACCGAACAGCAAGGTACTTTCAACTTATGGCGTTGAGAGGTTCTATTACTATAAGGGACAGCAGGTTAGTCAAAGCAGGCATATGGGCTTCGATTTTGCCTCGGTAGAAAGGGCACCTGTTCCTGCTTCCAACGATGGAGTGGTTGTTTTTGTGGGCACATTGGGTATATATGGCAACGTGGTTTTGATAGACCACGGGCTTGGGCTCTTTAGCCTTTACGGACACCTTTCGGAGAGTTCAGTCAAGGAAGGACAGTATGTAAAGAAGGGAGACATCATAGGAAGGACGGGCAGGACGGGGCTTGCTTTGGGGGACCATCTTCACTTTGGGATCTTGGTACATGGGCAAGAGGTGGACCCTATTTACTGGCTTGATCCTAAGTGGCTCAAAAACAACATAGACACTGCCTTTGAAAAATGATAAGGAAACTGAGAAGGGAGCTTGTTATACTCCTTTTGCCCTTTATATCTTTACTTCTCAGGTTGTGGGCAAGGACCATAAGGTGGCAGAACAGGTACGACTTTGATAAGGACAAAGGGAAAATATACGCCCTGTGGCACGGATACGCTTTAGCTTTGGCTTTTTTTGGCTTAGACAGGGGTATAGTGGTCTTGGTTAGCCGGTTCAGGGACGGAGACATAGCAGACGGTCTTCTAAAGAGGTTGGGCTTTGAAACCGTCAGAGGTTCCACGGAGGAAGGAAAGGAGGAAAAGGGAGGAAGATCTGCTCTTTTAAGGCTCGTGGAACTTCTGAAAGAAGGCAAAAACGTGGCCATAACGGTAGATGGTCCCAAGGGACCACCTTTTAAGGCAAAAGATGGAGTCATTTTCTTAGCCCAAAAGACCGGTGCGGTGATACTTCCAGCATGTGTAAAGTTTGAAAAATTCTTCCGCCTCAACACCTGGGACAGATTCGTTATTCCCTATCCCTTTACAAAAGCCCAACTTTTAGTAGGCAAAGA
>JAEMPM010000097.1:0-1280 GCA_022759285.1 Thermocrinis sp. | reverse complement strand
ATATAAGAAGAAAAAGGCAGCCTTAAACCCTAACTCCAATTTTCTCTTTGAAGTCTGAAAGTGTCGGCTTGATCCTTATTGTTTCCTTTAGATGACCTTCCAAGACCTCCAAGGTTTTGTAGCCATTACCGGTGATGTATGCTACTACCACCTCATCCTCTTTGAAGGCTCCTTTTTCTGCCAACTTCTTGAGGACCGCAATGGTGGTTCCTCCTGCGGTTTCAGTGAAGATACCCTCCGTTTCCGCCAGCAATTTAATACCCTCTATGATCTCCTCGTCTGTAGCAGTTTCCCAATCTCCCCTGCTTTCTTTGGTAACTTGAAGGGCATAGATGCCATCCGCTGGGTTACCTATGGCTATGGACTTAGCTATAGTGTTGGGTTTTACGGGCTTTATGTAGTCCCTACCTTCCCTCCAAGCTTGGGCAATAGGGCTACAACCTTCCGCCTGGGCGCCATACACTCTGGTATTCAATTCATCTATTAGACCCACGAGCTTTAACTCCTTCAGTCCTTTCCATATCTTTGTTACTAAAGAACCAGATGCAGCTGGAGCCACCACCGCATCCGGTGCCCTCCAACCCAACTGTTCTACCACCTCAAAGGCAAGGGTCTTGGAACCTTCCGCATAATAGGGTCTTATGTTTATATTGACAAAAGCCCAGTATAGCTCGTTGGCGATCTCAGAACACAGTCTATTCACATCGTCATAGTTACCCTCCACTGCCACCACTGTGGGAGAGAAAACCAAGCTACCATAGATCTTTTGAGATTCAAGGTTTGCGGGTATGAACACAAAACAGTTCAGCCCAGCTTGGGCACAATGCGCCGCCACTGAATTAGCAAGGTTGCCTGTAGAGGCGCAAGCCGCAGTGTCAAAGCCGAACTCCACTGCCTTTGAGAGGGCAACGGAGACCACCCTATCTTTAAAGGAAAGGGTAGGATGATTCACAGAGTCATCCTTTATGTAGAGGTTCTTAAGACCTAGGAGTTTACCTAAATTTTCAGCCTTCTTCAAAGGTGTGTATCCCGCGGTAAGCCCTACCTTTGGTTCGTCCACGGGCAAAAGGTCTATGTATCTCCAAAGACTCTTTGGTCCTTTTTCTATCTTCTCCCTGGAGATGTTCTTCTTTATCTCCTCGTAGTCATAGACCACCTCCAAGGGGCCAAAGCAAAATTCACACACATGGATAGGCTCAGCAGGATACTCTTTTCCACACTCTCTGCACTTTAAACCCTTTACCTTTGCCATAGGATAAAATTATAACTTCTTTTCCGTT
>JAEMPM010000038.1 GCA_022759285.1 Thermocrinis sp. | reverse complement strand
TTTCTATGGCATTGAGACAGTCAGAGATAAAGGACTTTTGGGCAAGGAGCCTAAGCCTTTGGGTCTTTTCGTCATAGTGAAGTTTTAATGGTGCATTTGGGAACTCCAGAGGCTTGGAAGACAGGCAATAGACACGGAAAAGGCCTTCTGACCTTGGCAGACAATAGGCTATGACCTCTTTTTTGGATGGCAGACGGCAAAGATAGAAGACAAAGTCCCCATATTCAAGCTTTTTGACCTTTTCCCTGTCATACCTGACAAGCTTGCCAACGATGGCATAACGGTAGCCATGCCTTGATAACTGGGCTATATACCTTGCTGTCCTCTCTAAGTCCATGACAGATTACCCCCCTGTCTTTTTTTTCAAAAGGGCAGGGAAGGGAACGGACTAAAAGGACAAACCTAACTTCTGCCCAACTGACTGGCTGACGGCTGACGGCTTTCCTTGACGGCTTGTCGGCGGCTTCTCCCCGAACCCGGCGGGCGTCGCTTAAACGCACCGGGCTCTCCACCGTCTTTTGACGGCTGGCGCCCTTCGCCTAAGGGCTATGCCCTAACCCAGGCCTATTAGGCAAGTGTCCAGAACTGGAAGCCAGAACTGGACACCGGGCTTCTAACCCTCTGGGCTCCCTGTCCTTATTAAGGACAGAGACGGCTACTATGGCGCCTCTGTCTGCCTCCAAAGGGCTATTAACCCACCAGCCATTACTGGCTGTGAGGCAGATCTCCGCTTAGCCGACGGTGCTTTGCCACCAGGGAGGGACGCAGCTCCACCCTTGACCCACATACGGGCTCTGTCCCTTGTCCCTAAAAGCCCTGACCAAGGACGAGGCTTCCCAGACTTCCTTGGCTGGGAGGGACAGACGGGCTTCAACGCTGCTTCGCCCCTACGGGCTGTCCCTATGGTGCCCCTCGCCATTGCCAAAGGGCAATGACTTCTCCCCCTGCTTAAGACACCAGCCTTCACGGCTCAGTCAATCCCTGACCAAGCCTACGGTCTGGTGCCCCGAGGGACGGGTCAGCCTCCGGGCAGGAGGCGGTGGGATTTGCCCACTCACCGTCGGCCAGCCTTGGCACTTGGGAAAGTCCAATATGCCAAGACCTTTTAGCGGACGCACAAGCCTTCCTCTTAACTGACAAGCTGGCATGGAGTAAGCCGCCTTACGCCAAAAAGCCGCCAGCCGTCAGTTGGCCTTAAAGCTATGTCTGCTGACTGTCCCTGTCAAGATGTCTTTGCCTGTGCCCCTGCCTGCCGTGATATGGGAAGCCTCTTTTATAAAGGTCGGACGGCACCTAAGGGCACCCAAAGGACACCCTGACCCTTTGACAAACTCCCTGAGGAGGGAGAGGGAGGGAGGCGTGACATAAGCTTCAAGCTTGACACCATGACACCATGACACTGTGAATGATGTCACGCCCTCTCCCCTCTCTCCCTCAAAAGCTTTTAATGTCCTGTGGCATGGACGAAAGCCACCTGAGGGACATTCAAAAAGCTTGACTAATGACATTCAGGAAATTTTGCCTAAAATAATTACCCATGCCCAAAAAGGAAGAGGGCAAAGTCCTTATTATTGGAGATAAGGCAGATATTATTATTGCAGACAGCCCCGAAGGATGGTCTGTCCTATTTTCAGAGGACATGCTGAAAGACAAAAAAATTTTTAGAGGCCCTATTAGGCTCCTTTTGTATGCCATGAGTTTGGCTTATCATGACACCCTTGAGGTTGTCATATCCCCCGATAGGGCAGTAAAAGACCTTGGCATAACGAGAAGGACTTTTTATAGGTGGCTTAAAGTCCTGATGTCTAAGGGTCTTTTGACAAGGATTGCCAATAATGTTTACAGACTGAACCTTGTAAAAGACGCCTAAGGGTCTGCCTATATATATAGATATAGATACTGAGGGAGGGTCAAAAACTGTCTAATCCTTGTGGCAGTAGGAGAGGACAAAAAGAGGGTGGTGAAATGTTTTTATACGGCTGGTGAAATGTTTTTATACGGCTGTAGTCTTGACATTTCCCTATAGAGTGCTATAATATGTCCCTATAAAGACCCTTAAGGAGGTATGGCAATGAAAGGGACAAAGGCAAGATTGCCAACATTTGACCCAGAGACAGGCGAAATAAAGGAAGTCATTCTCTATCTTTATGGCGGACGCCCCAAGCCAAGGGACAAAAACTTTAGCAAGGTCTTCCATGCCTTTATGGAAGATGTCTTTAGGGACAAAGAAGTTATGGCAGGCCCCTTTAGGCTTATAGCCTACATCATGGCCAACAAGCTTAATAAAGACAGGCTGGACTTTTATTTGACAGTTCAAGAAGCGATGGACAATCTTGGCATAACAAGGCGGACATTTTACCGATGGCTATCTGTCTTACTTAGAAAGGGCTTTATCAAACGCATCAATACCAACTACTATGTCATGAGGCCATATACCGTCATTGTTGGCAAAATGGCAAACATAGACTACTTTGAGGAGGGACAGCCATGATAGAACTGGAAGACCTTATGCCACAACTTGCCAGGAAGCTAACAAAAGACTTTGACTACTACCACCGCAGCTTTTACTTCTTGGATGTCCTTGGCGATTATGCCACCATTCTTAATTACATCTGGGACATGCTTTTTTGTCCAGACCCAGAACCTGCCACAAAAGCCGTAGAAGTTGTTAAGGCATTCCTAAATGACGAAGGAAAAGGCTCCGAATGGCTTAGGAACAGGCTAAGGGAAATCTGGCAAGAATACGAGGCAAAGAAAGAAGAGCAAAATGCCACAACCCAAGAACTGACAAAAGAAGAAGAGGCAGAAGAACTGCCAGACGATGAACTGCCTTTTTAAGCCAAAAAACCTTTTAAGGAGGGTATAGAGATGGCAAAAGGCAAGAAAAAGAGGGCAGAAAGCCCTCAAAGACTGGTAGACCAGCAGACACTCAAAGCCTTTTGGGACTTCATGTCCCAGCACTTCCCAGGGCTCAGGATAGACCTGTCCTTATTTGATTATAAGGCAGGCGAGTTTAATAAGCCAAAAGTCAGTAAGGAGGACTACGCCAGAGAGCCAAATGTCCCTGTGGAAAAAGTCTACGACACTGTCATTAAGCTTTTGCCAGAATACCACCAGGGCAAGGACATTCTCTGGAAGCCCTCGGACTACTACAAAGAACACAGAGAGGAATTAGTGTCTCTTATATGGCTGGATGACTTCAAGCTTGACAATCCCTTTGGCTATACGCCCCTTGTCTACCTTTGGACAAGTGAAGGAAAATATCAGGCTTTCTTTAAACTGGCAGAACCTGTCCCGGTAGATGACGCAGACCTTATACAAAAGACAATGGTAAAAGCCTTAGGCTTAGGAGACAAAGGGGCAACCTCTTTTTTCCAACATAGAAGAATGCCAGGACTAGCCAATGGCAAATATGACCCTGAGCCCTTAGTCATCTTCACAATTCCCGAGAACCCAACACTTATAACCGTCAAAGAAATAAAAACAATTGAGGGGAGGAGGGAGGGAGGCGTGGCAGAAAACAACAATGGCCAAGTGGCAGAAAGACAGACAGAAGGGCAAGAACTGCCCAAAAGGACAGGAGGCTATTACATTAGGCCTGTAGTCCCCATCAACTACAAGCCAGTGCTTATTAGGCCACGAAGCGATTTTATTAAGAGAAGGCCTGACGGCACTATTGACGAGTCTGCCACAGACATGGCATGGGCTACTCATATTGTCAGATTTACCTATGAGGCAGGCTGGGACGAAGGATCTATTGCCTTTAGTGTCTATGAAGAGTTATTATGCAACAGCCCTGAAGTAGAAAGACGCAAAAAGACGCCAAGACACCTTAGGGACTATCTTTATAGGACAGTATGGAAGGCAATAAAAAGGGTCAAAGAGACGCCCTCAGAACTAAAGCCAAAAGAACCGTCAGATATCTGACAACGGAGAACTTATGCCACGCCTTCCCTCCCCTTCCTTCCTTTTTTTGTTTTGTCATTGGGCTTGCAAGCCCTAAGGGGCTTTGCTAAAATCAAAGCGGAGCCTCCCTCCCCCTCTCCTCCCCAAATTTTTGGATAGGTGCCCTTTGACGCCTTGCCGCAATGGCTTAAACTTGGTGGCAAGCTTTACGCTTTGGTGGCTTTCTTTTTCTTGAGGACATCCGAGAACTTTAGGACATAACGGCTATAGTCCAGCATGGCATCCTTTGGCTTTAAGCCATACTGGTTTTTAAGGGCTTCCACTACCCAATGTTTGACTTTTCTTTTTATGGCTTTTAGCCTTTCTTTGTCATTGTAGGTATAGGCGAGAATGCCATACAGCTGGCGAAGAATTCTGTTTATGTGGGCAGTATAGAGTTTAGGGCTGGGATATTTGACTTCTGAGGCTTTTTGAATGGCATTTAGGCAGGCATTTATGAAGGACTTTTGGGCTATAAGCTTTAGCCTTTGGTTCTTTTCGTCATACCAGAGCTTTAAAGGGGCATTTGGGAACTCCAGAGGCTTGGAAGCCAGACAATAGACCTTGAAGGGCTTGTCTGTTTTTTGGAGACAATAGCTTATAACTTCCTTCTTGGATGGCAAACGGCAAAGGTAGAAGACAAACCCTTCAAAGTCTATTCTTTTGACTAATTCCCTATTGTAGTTGGACAGTTCTCCGAGGATGGCATACTTATAGCTGTGCCTTGATAACTGGGCTATATATCGGCTTGTCCTTTCCAAGTCCATGACAAGCTCCCTCCTTTGGCTTTTTTTTCAAAAGGGGCAGGGGCGGGAAACGAACTTAGACATGGAATACTGACTGCCCCAAGAACTGACTGCGGCTGGCGGCTGGCGGCTCTTTAGTGGCTCAGACGGCTTCTCCCCGAACCCACCGGGCCACTATTCATGGCAGTGGGCTCTCCACCATGCCCGTATGGACATGGCTGGCGCCCTTCGCCTAAGGGACTATGCCCTAACCCAGGCCTATTAGGCAAGTGTCCAGAACTGAAAGCCAGAACTGGACACTGGGCTCCTAACCCTCTGGGCTCCCTGTCCTTATTAAGGACAGAGACGGCTACTATGGCGCCTCTGTCTGCCTCCAAAGGGCTATTAACCCACCAGCC
Organism: Thermocrinis sp.; assembly: GCA_022759285.1. GTDB lineage: Bacteria > Aquificota > Aquificia > Aquificales > Aquificaceae > Thermocrinis. The sequence goes on along the minus strand of JAEMPM010000038.1, from coordinate 4,387 downwards.
ATTACTGGCTGTGAGGCAGATCTCCGCTTAGCCAGTCCCACATTATGACAAAGGCAGGGAGGGACGGAGCTCCACCCTTGACCCTTAAAAGGGCTCTGTCCCTTTAACCCTTTAGCTCTGACCCGAGGCGAAGGCTCCCTAACTCCTCGGGCTGGAGGGACAGAAGGGCTTCAACGCTCCTTCGCCCAACTGGGCTGTCCCTATGCCACCCCTCGCCCTGTCCGAAGACAGGACTTCTACCCCTGCTTAAGACCACGCCCTTCACGGCTTAGTCAATTCCTGACCAAGCCTACGGAACGCAGCCCCGGGGCACGGGTCAGCTGCCGAGCAGGCAGCGGTGGGACTTTCACCCACTTGGGACTGGCAAGCCTTAACACTCGGGCAAGTCCGAAGTGTTAAGACCTTTTAGCGGACGCACAGCCTTTCTATTGTCTACTTGGTAGGGAGAACTGACTTGAGGACATAGAAGACTTTTTGCCTCTGGCATGGAGTAAGCCGCCTTACGCCAGAGCCGCTTGCCGCCAGTCTGGCCTTAAATCTATGCCTGAGGCTGTCCTTGTCAAGGTGTCCTTTAAGGTGCCCCTGCCTGCCGAGGATGGGAGCCTTCATTTATAAAGGTCGGACGGCACCTAAGGGCACCCAAAGGACAACCTAACCCTTTGACAAACTCCTTGAGGAGGAGGGGAGGGAGGCGTGACACAGCCTTCAAGCTTGACACCATGACACCATGACACTGTGAATGATGTCACGCCCTCTCCCCTCTCTCCCTCAAAAGCTTTTAATGTCCTGTGGCATGGACGAAAGCCACCTGAGGGACATTCAAAAAGCTTGACTAATGACATTCAGGAAATTTTGCCTAAAATAATTACCCATGCCCAAAAAGGAAGAGGGCAAAGTCCTTATTATTGGAGATAAGGCAGATATTATTATTGCAGACAGCCCCGAAGGATGGTCTGTCCTATTTTCAGAGGACATGCTGAAAGACAAAAAAATTTTTAGAGGCCCTATTAGGCTCCTTTTGTATGCCATGAGTTTGGCTTATCATGACACCCTTGAGGTTGTCATATCCCCCGATAGGGCAGTAAAAGACCTTGGCATAACGAGAAGGACTTTTTATAGGTGGCTTAAAGTCCTGATGTCTAAGGGTCTTTTGACAAGGATTGCCAATAATGTTTACAGACTGAACCTTGTAAAAGACGCCTAAGGGTCTGCCTATATATATAGATATAGATACTGAGGGAGGGTCAAAAACTGTCTAATCCTTGTGGCAGTAGGAGAGGACAAAAAGAGGGTGGTGAAATGTTTTTATACGGCTGGTGAAATGTTTTTATACGGCTGTAGTCTTGACATTTCCCTATAGAGTGCTATAATATGTCCCTATAAAGACCCTTAAGGAGGTATGGCAATGAAAGGGACAAAGGCAAGATTGCCAACATTTGACCCAGAGACAGGCGAAATAAAGGAAGTCATTCTCTATCTTTATGGCGGACGCCCCAAGCCAAGGGACAAAAACTTTAGCAAGGTCTTCCATGCCTTTATGGAAGATGTCTTTAGGGACAAAGAAGTTATGGCAGGCCCCTTTAGGCTTATAGCCTACATCATGGCCAACAAGCTTAATAAAGACAGGCTGGACTTTTATTTGACAGTTCAAGAAGCGATGGACAATCTTGGCATAACAAGGCGGACATTTTACCGATGGCTATCTGTCTTACTTAGAAAGGGCTTTATCAAACGCATCAATACCAACTACTATGTCATGAGGCCATATACCGTCATTGTTGGCAAAATGGCAAACATAGACTACTTTGAGGAGGGACAGCCATGATAGAACTGGAAGACCTTATGCCACAACTTGCCAGGAAGCTAACAAAAGACTTTGACTACTACCACCGCAGCTTTTACTTCTTGGATGTCCTTGGCGATTATGCCACCATTCTTAATTACATCTGGGACATGCTTTTTTGTCCAGACCCAGAACCTGCCACAAAAGCCGTAGAAGTTGTTAAGGCATTCCTAAATGACGAAGGAAAAGGCTCCGAATGGCTTAGGAACAGGCTAAGGGAAATCTGGCAAGAATACGAGGCAAAGAAAGAAGAGCAAAATGCCACAACCCAAGAACTGACAAAAGAAGAAGAGGCAGAAGAACTGCCAGACGATGAACTGCCTTTTTAAGCCAAAAAACCTTTTAAGGAGGGTATAGAGATGGCAAAAGGCAAGAAAAAGAGGGCAGAAAGCCCTCAAAGACTGGTAGACCAGCAGACACTCAAAGCCTTTTGGGACTTCATGTCCCAGCACTTCCCAGGGCTCAGGATAGACCTGTCCTTATTTGATTATAAGGCAGGCGAGTTTAATAAGCCAAAAGTCAGTAAGGAGGACTACGCCAGAGAGCCAAATGTCCCTGTGGAAAAAGTCTACGACACTGTCATTAAGCTTTTGCCAGAATACCACCAGGGCAAGGACATTCTCTGGAAGCCCTCGGACTACTACAAAGAACACAGAGAGGAATTAGTGTCTCTTATATGGCTGGATGACTTCAAGCTTGACAATCCCTTTGGCTATACGCCCCTTGTCTACCTTTGGACAAGTGAAGGAAAATATCAGGCTTTCTTTAAACTGGCAGAACCTGTCCCGGTAGATGACGCAGACCTTATACAAAAGACAATGGTAAAAGCCTTAGGCTTAGGAGACAAAGGGGCAACCTCTTTTTTCCAACATAGAAGAATGCCAGGACTAGCCAATGGCAAATATGACCCTGAGCCCTTAGTCATCTTCACAATTCCCGAGAACCCAACACTTATAACCGTCAAAGAAATAAAAACAATTGAGGGGAGGAGGGAGGGAGGCGTGGCAGAAAACAACAATGGCCAAGTGGCAGAAAGACAGACAGAAGGGCAAGAACTGCCCAAAAGGACAGGAGGCTATTACATTAGGCCTGTAGTCCCCATCAACTACAAGCCAGTGCTTATTAGGCCACGAAGCGATTTTATTAAGAGAAGGCCTGACGGCACTATTGACGAGTCTGCCACAGACATGGCATGGGCTACTCATATTGTCAGATTTACCTATGAGGCAGGCTGGGACGAAGGATCTATTGCCTTTAGTGTCTATGAAGAGTTATTATGCAACAGCCCTGAAGTAGAAAGACGCAAAAAGACGCCAAGACACCTTAGGGACTATCTTTATAGGACAGTATGGAAGGCAATAAAAAGGGTCAAAGAGACGCCCTCAGAACTAAAGCCAAAAGAACCGTCAGATATCTGACAACGGAGAACTTATGCCACGCCTTCCCTCCCCTTCCTTCCTTTTTTTGTTTTGTCATTGGGCTTGCAAGCCCTAAGGGGCTTTGCTAAAATCAAAGCGGAGCCTCCCTCCCCCTCTCCTCCCCAAATTTTTGGATAGGTGCCCTTTGACGCCTTGCCGCAATGGCTTAAACTTGGTGGCAAGCTTTACGCTTTGGTGGCTTTCTTTTTCTTGAGGACATCCGAGAACTTTAGGACATAACGGCTATAGTCCAGCATGGCATCCTTTGGCTTTAAGCCATACTGGTTTTTAAGGGCTTCCACTACCCAATGTTTGACTTTTCTTTTTATGGCTTTTAGCCTTTCTTTGTCATTGTAGGTATAGGCGAGAATGCCATACAGCTGGCGAAGAATTCTGTTTATGTGGGCAGTATAGAGTTTAGGGCTGGGATATTTGACTTCTGAGGCTTTTTGAATGGCATTTAGGCAGGCATTTATGAAGGACTTTTGGGCTATAAGCTTTAGCCTTTGGTTCTTTTCGTCATACCAGAGCTTTAAAGGGGCATTTGGGAACTCCAGAGGCTTGGAAGCCAGACAATAGACCTTGAAGGGCTTGTCTGTTTTTTGGAGACAATAGCTTATAACTTCCTTCTTGGATGGCAAACGGCAAAGGTAGAAGACAAACCCTTCAAAGTCTATTCTTTTGACTAATTCCCTATTGTAGTTGGACAGTTCTCCGAGGATGGCATACTTATAGCTGTGCCTTGATAACTGGGCTATATATCGGCTTGTCCTTTCCAAGTCCATGACAAGCTCCCTCCTTTGGCTTTTTTTTCAAAAGGGGCAGGGGCGGGAAACGAACTTAGACATGGAATACTGACTGCCCCAAGAACTGACTGCGGCTGGCGGCTGGCGGCTCTTTAGTGGCTCAGACGGCTTCTCCCCGAACCCACCGGGCCACTATTCATGGCAGTGGGCTCTCCACCATGCCCGTATGGACATGGCTGGCGCCCTTCGCCTAAGGGACTATGCCCTAACCCAGGCCTATTAGGCAAGTGTCCAGAACTGAAAGCCAGAACTGGACACTGGGCTCCTAACCCTCTGGGCTCCCTGTCCTTATTAAGGACAGAGACGGCTACTATGGCGCC
>JAEMPM010000073.1 GCA_022759285.1 Thermocrinis sp. | reverse complement strand
TTTATTTAGCTTTTTCATAAGTCTTTTCATCTCTTCATACTCTTTAAGGAGTTTATTCACGTCAGAAATGGTGGTTCCACTACCTTTGGCTATTCTCTGCTTCCTGCTCATGTTTATTATAAGTGGATTTCTCCTTTCTTCCTTAGTCATAGACTGAATTATAGCCTTTCTCTTTTTTATAATTTTTTCGTCTATTTTTAAGCTTTTCAGCTGGACAGAAACACCTGGTATCATTTCAAGGAGTTTATTAAAGGGTCCCATTTTTTCAATAAACTCAAACTGTTTTAAAAGGTCTTCCAAGTTAAAATCGCCTGTTAGAATTTTGGTAGCAAGCACTTGTGCTTCATCCTCTGGTATAACCTGCTGTGCCTTTTCTATAAGGCCTTGGATGTCTCCAAGCCCCATAATCCTTTGAGCTATTCTGTCCGGATAGAAGAGTTCTATGTCCTCTAACTTTTCTCCTACACCTACGAACTTTATGGGTATGCCAAGGGCAGACCTCAAAGAGAAGGCGACACCTCCCTTTGCATCTCCGTCCATCTTGGTTAGCACCGCACCCGTAAGTCCAACCTTTTCGTGAAAAACCTTGGCAATTCTAAGGGCTTCTTGACCTTGCATAGCGTCCGCCACATAAAGCACTTCCGAAGGAGAAACTACAGACTTTATACTACTGAGCTCTTCCATTAGCTCCTCATCTATATGTAATCTTCCCGCGGTGTCCAAAAGAAGGTAATCTACACCATCTTCCTTTGCCTTTGTTTGAGCCTTTTGAGCTATTTCAAGTGCAGAGAGTCCTTCACCAAAATGGTAGTATGGCACTCCTACCTTCTCCGCCAATCTCTGGAGCTGGAGCATGGCAGCGGGGCGCCTAACGTCGGTGGAGGATACCGCTACCTTAAAACCCTTGTCTTTTAGATACTTTGCAAGCTTTCCTATAGTGGTTGTCTTTCCCGTTCCCTGAAGACCCACAAAAAGAACAGTTCCCTCTTTTAACTCGGATACCGTCTCTCCTAAAACCTTAACCAACTCCTCATAAACAGTCAAAAGCAGATATTCAAAAGGTGAGATCTTCTTGGTAATGTCCTCCTGTAGCGCCTTTTCCCTCACCCTCTTCAGAAAATCCTTTACCACATCGTAATCTGCATCGCTTTCCAAAAGGGCAGACCTTATCTCTCTTAAGAAGTCATTTATTTGTTTTTCCGTTAGCTTTCGACTGTTTTCTACTCTAGCAAAAGCTTTACTAAACTTCTCGGTCAAAAGCTCCAACATAATGGTAAAATTATAACCAAGCCTATGAAACTGTGCTTTGTATCTACCAAAGGTAATGTGAGAGCTGCAATGGCAAAGTCTATATTTGCAAAACTTTCGCGTATTGCCCTTTTGAACATAGAGGTCTATTCTGCGGGTGTGCAGACAGAAAGGGAAGTTCCTCAGACAGTCCTTGATGTGCTCTCTGAAAAAGGCTACACCACCCAAAACCTTGAACCCCTTGATTGTTCTCTTGTACCCTACGAAAAGCTAGATATACTCATTACCTTATCTTCCGAGGCAAGGGATAGATGTCCTTACCATATAAACCACAAAAGGAGAGAACACTGGGTTTTGGAGGAGGTAAAGGACTTAACAGACCTGAGAGCGTTGAGAAATCTTAGAGACAGCATAGAAAAGTATATAAAGGAATTCCTCAAAATAACTTCTGCTTAAACCCGTTATAATTTTGCGTTATATTTTAATCTGATGATCGACACAACAAAGCTAAAGGACCACGAGAACCCGGTAGAGAAATGACAAAGATCAAAAAGGACTCCAAAGACGGCCTCTTTGTGGGTATAAGCACCACTCTAAGTGAGTATAAAGTCCCAAAACTTTTGGCAAAGTTCCATCCCCAAATGCCTAGCATTTCCATAAGGGCTTTTGTGGAAAACTCCCAACAAATAGAGGTTAGTTCTGGCACAAAGAAAGTGGTTAAGGAAGAGCTGGAGAGAGGAAAACATAATAGAAGATGAGGAAAGGGGTAATCTTTGATGTGGATGGTGTGATAATAGACGTTAGCCATTCTTACCATTACGCTATAAAAAATACTGCGGAAAGGTTTTTAGGAAAAGGTTTGGACATAGAATTGGTTAGAGAAATAAAGTTCAAAAAGGGCATTAACAACGACTACTTGGCTACTTTGGAAGTTATAAAGACCTTTGGTGGGTCTGCAAGCTTGGAAGAGGTTATTAAAGTCTTTAACCAAGAGTATGAAAAGCTAAAACAAATGGAGAGACTAATTCTCAGCAAGGATTTTTTCAAAAAGTTGAGGGATTTAAAGGTTCCACTTGGAGTTTTAACGGGAAGACCAAGACAGGACCTAAAGGATGCCTTTGATAGGTTTGGCCTTTGGGAGTTTTTTGATGTGGTGGTGGATGATGACACCATAGAACAGCCAAGCCTCAGAAAGCCCAATCCCTACGCTTTGAATTTTTGCATAGAAAAGATGAACATAGATTATGCAGTTTATGTGGGAGATAGCTTAGCGGACTATCAGATGGTGGAAAGTTTTAAAAGACAGTACACAAAGAAGGTAGATTACATACACTTTGGGGATCGCGTTCTTCCACCCTCTGTTAAGGTTGTTCGTTCGGAGGAGGAACTTTTCCAAGCTCTGAAAGAGGCTTTGCAGAATCAGGAAGCAGTATAGGAATACCGTCCACTACTTGGTAAAAGACTCCACACTTTTCACAGATTAAGACGCAGAGATGTTCCTCCCACTTTAAATCACCCTTACACAGAGGACAAGCCAAAATTTCCAAAAGCTCTTTGCTAATGCTCACTTCCCGTCAAGCCTCTTTATAACCTCTGTGGTTATATCTATCTCCGGAGCATTATATACAAAAACCGAACAGTCTAAAACACCGGTAAAGCCGTTTTGCTTTGATATGTCCTGCGCTATATCCTTTACTTTCTTCGAGAGTTCATCTTCAAGCTTTGCCTTCATCTCTGCTACTTCTTTCTGTGCCTTTTGCTGAAGCTCAAAGACTTCTGACTCTAGCTTTTGATACTCCTTTATCTTTTCTTCCCTTGTCTTTTGGTTTACAGACTTACTTTCTATTTGCTTTTTCAACTCTTCAAGCTTCCTGGCTTTTTCATTAAGACTCTTTTGATAAGATTGGACTTTTTCCCTTAGCTCACTTTGAGCCTTTTTAGCAGTCTCCGATTCCTGAAGTATCCTGTTTGTGTCTATGCAGGCAAACTTCTGCTGGGCAAAAGATAGAGTGCTTAGTATTGCGGACAAGAAAACGAGTCTTTTCATAACAACCTCCTTAGGGAAAATTATAAACCAATTATTTTGAAATTGGTCATAAAAAGAAAAATGTGGCTAGAATTCTAAAAACTTCTCCCATCACATTAGCTGGATCTTTGATTAACACTAACATGCAGGACTTTTTTTGAGGTAATGGTATGCAAAGGATAGAGCAATCCTTCTGTAAAGCCCTTCGATGTGGTGAGAAAAAAGAAACCATTACAGCAAGCACCGCAAAGAAAAAAATAAGGCTTGGGGAACAATATTTTCTATAAAGTTAAAAAATTTAACCTTTCTTACGATATACTAATTAGACATGGACATACTTACTATAGTTGGTTTGGTAGGGGGACTTGTTGCACTACTAATAGGTGCTGTATTAAAGGGTGCAAGCATTCTGTTTTTAATTCAGCCCGCCGCCTTTGTTATAGTTGTTCCTACAACGCTCTTTGCTAGCCTGATAACAGTGCCTTTGCCTAAATTTTCTCTGATAATCCAAGGTTTGAAGCTAGCTTTTTCTGGTGGTGGCAATGAGCTTTTGGAGACAAAAAATCAGTTGGTGGAACTCGCCAACCTTGTAAGAAAGGAGGGCGTGCTAGCCTTGGAGACCAAGGCAGAGGAGATAAAAGACCCATTTTTGAAAAGAGCCATTGATCTTATGGTGTTGGGAGTTGAAGAACACGTTTTAGCTGAGAGCTTGGAGGCAGAGATCGCCAAAAAAGAGGAAGACTTTGAAATAGCGGTTGAATATTGGAAGAACTCCGCAGAGAGTGCACCCACCTTTGGACTTGTGGGGGCAGTCTTTGGTCTTATGAAAGCTCTGAAAAGTTTGGACAACGCCCAGGAATTAGCCCACGGTATATCTGCAGCCTTTGTGGCAACAGTCTATGGAATAACCTTTTCCTACCTTATATGTGGTCCCATATCAAAAAAGATAAAGATCAAATCAAAAGAGGAGATTGCCAGAATGTATATGATCGTTGATGCATGCAGGATGATGGTGAGGGGCGAAAACCCAAGGCTCATAGAAGAACGCCTCAACTCCTTCGTGGAGGTTAAGTAGTGGCAAAAAAGAAAAAATGCCCCGAAGAAGTTTCCGAAAAGTGGGCGATCCCCTACGCAGACTTTTTGACATTACTGCTTTGTCTTTTCATAGCTCTCTTTGCTATGGCGCAAGCGGGAAAGCAAGCAGCGTTGGAGTATGCTCAAGCCTTTGCCAAAGCTTTTGGTATGCGACTTGTTCCCTTTCAAGAGAGCTTACCAAAGCAGATATTACCTCAACCTGTGGTGCCAAGGAGCGAGCTTACAGAGAAGGGAAGAAGGATCCAAAGACAGATTAGGGAGTTGGAGGAGATGTTAAAACGAATGGGTTTGGAGGGTGAGTTTAAAGTCTCATATGAAGTTATAGGTATTAGGTTGATATTGCAAGAAAAAATCCTTTTCTCACCCGGTAGTGCAGAGATAAAACCAGAGACTTATCCTATATTAGATAAACTCTATGAAATATTGAAGGATTTACCAAACCCAGTGGAGGTGGAGGGTCATACAGACAGCATACCCATATCTACCGAAAAGTTTCCTTCCAATTGGGAGCTTTCAACCGCAAGGGCTTCTTCCATAGTTAGATACTTTATAGCAAAGGGTATTAACCCTGAAAGATTGAAGGCGTCCGGATACGCAGACACTAAACCAATAGCTTCCAACGCCACGCCAGAGGGCAGGGCTCAAAACAGAAGGGTAGAAGTCGTGATACTCAACATAAAGGGCTCAGAACTCACTAAACAGGAACCTCAACAGCCTTGAGTGTTTCTATTATAAAGTCCACTTCTTCTTCAGTAAGGTAGGGATGGACGGGTATAGAGAAGACCTCTTCTTTAAATACCTTTGCCCTATCTACCGGTAGATGTTCCGCATTTCTCAGCTCGTTCAAGAGATAGCTATAGTAGACGCGGGCATCTATACCCCTTTCCTTTAAAAACTTTATAATACGGTCCCTTTCCTTGTGCCTTAGGGTGTAAAGATGATAAACGTGGTAGGCGCCCTCCCTTTCTGCAGGATGGACAAAGGAAGAGTTTATGTGCTCTTTATATTTCTGGGCTATTTCCCTTCTTCTTTTGTTCCTTTGGTCCAAGTATTTAAGCTGGATGTAGCCTAGGGCAGCTTGAAACTCAGTTATCCTAACATTAAAGGCGGGATGCTCCCCAAAGTCTATCCACTTTTTTACCTCTTTGGCAAGCTTGTCGTCATCTGTGGCTATAACTCCCCCTTCTCCCATGGGCACATTTTTTGAGGCGTAAAAGCTAAAGGCGGATAGATGTCCCAAGCTACCCACCTTTTTCCCCTTGAACTCTGCGCCGTGGGCTTGGGCGGCATCCTCAAGCACATAAAAACCGTACTTTTCAGATAACCCCATTATTGCATCCATGTCTGCAGGCTGGCCGTAAAGATGGACGGGGATTACCACCTTTGGGTTGTATTTCTTTACCGCATCCTCCAACTGGTTTGGGTCCATGGTGTAGTATTCATCCACATCCACCACCACCGGCACACCACCCGCCAAATAAACCGCGTCTATAGTAGCCATAAAGCTCATGGCGGGAACAACTACCTTCTGTCCTTCCACTCCAAGGGCTTTTAAGGCTATGAAGAGGGCAACGGTGCCCGAACACACCGTAAAGGCATACTTCACCCCCAAGTATCTGGCAAAGGCTTCCTCGAAGGCTTTTGTCCATTCACCCCTAGTGATCTTACGGCTTTTTAAGATGCTGAGAATAGCCTCTTCTTCCTCTTCAAAAAACCTAGGTTCTATTATGTTTATCACGGCAAAAAATTATAAAAGAAAATCTTCTCTGTAGCCTTTTAAAAACTCTTCCCCGGAGACCCTTTTACCCTTTTGGTTTACAAGCTCTAAAATTTCCACTGCACCTTCTCCGCAAGCTACCACAAGTCTTTTGTTATCCAATATCTGTCCTTCCTCCCCTTCTAATCCTTCCACCTTCTTAGCTTTCAAAATCTTTAACCTCTCTCCTTTGATATTAAGGCAGTAAGCGTTGGGATAAAAGGCTCTTATGCGGTTTATCACACTCTGTGCAGATGCTTTCCAGCATATCCTGAGTTCTTCCTTGCTAACGGGTGGTGCGTAGGTGGCGGGACCTTTTTGAGGCTTTGGCTTGATTTCTCCTCTGAACCAACCTTTCAGTGCTTGAATTAGAAGTTTTGCACCTTCTTTGGCGAGCTTTTCAGACAGGGTCTGATAGTTATCTTCCTCTTGGATCTTTATCACCTGCCGGAGAAGCACAGGACCCGTATCCATGCCTTCGTCCATGAGCATGACCGAGTTGCCCGTTAAAAGGTCTCCTGCCAAAAGGCTCCTCTGTATAGGAGACGCTCCCCTATATTTGGGAAGCAAGGACGCATGCAGGTTTATACAGCCAAAGCTTGGAAGCTCAAGGACCTCTTTAGGTAGTATTCTTCCGTAGGCCACTACTACTACGCACTGAGGCTTTAGCTCCTTTACTATGGTGTATATCTCTCCCTTACTTTCTGGTTGAAAGCACCTTAGCCCCTTCATAAGGGCATATTCCTTTACCGGTGGAGGTGTTAACTTTTGCCCTCTACCTGCAGGCTTGTCTTGTTGAGTGATTACGCCCACCACTTCAAAGTGCTTTAAAAGTTCTTCCAAGGATGGGAGTGCAAAGGAGGGAGTGCCCATAAAGACAATTCTCATTTTCTAACCATCTCCAGATAGATGTCTCCATCAAAGAACTTAAGTTCCCTTCTTTTTAACCTTATAGCATCTTCCACCCTTTTTACCCCTAAGTCTCCAAGCCTTACTCCTTCCCCGATAAAAATGGGTGCCAAGAAGATGCAGACCCTATCGTAAAGGTCCTCCCGGATAAAGCTAGTAAGTGTGCGAGCTCCACCTTCTACCAAAAGATGCATGACCTCTTTAAAATACAGCTCTCGGAGAACTTCCCGAAGGTTCAAAAAGCCATCTTTGTATTCAGCCAAGAGAACCTCCACACCCTCCTCCTGCAGTGCCTTTATCTTCTCTTTGTCCTCCACCGCTGTTATCACAATAGTTTTAGCCTTTTTGTCCTTCACAAGATTGCAATCCATCGGTATTCTTAACCTTGGGTCCAAGACTATCCTTGTGGGATTTCTCTCCCACTCAAACGCCCGAACCGTCAGACTTGGGTTGTCTCTGAGGACGGTGTTTATTCCCACTAACACCGCCGACGCCTCAGCCCTGAGCCTGTGGGCATATTTCCTACTTTCCTCAGAACTGATCCATTTGCTATGATAATCCTTTGTTGCCAAAGAACCGTCGAGGCTCTGGGCAAACTTGAGGGTTATGTATGGTCTCCTCTTGGTTATATACGTGAAAAAATCTTCGTTTAGCCTCTTTGCCTCCTCTTCTAAAACTCCCACCTTTACCTCTATGCCCGCTTCCTTTAGCTTTTGAACCCCCTTTCCGGAGACCAAAGGGTTTGGGTCCAAGGTGGCAATGACTACCCTCTTTACGCCCGCTTTTATTATGGCATCCACGCAGGGAGGAGTTCTTCCAAAGTGGGTGCAGGGCTCAAGAGTAACATAAAGGGTAGAGCCTCTGGCATATTCACCGGCAATAGAGAGTGCCTTTGCCTCTGCGTGTGGCAGTCCTGCCCTTTCGTGGTTCGCCTGGGCTATAACCTTTCCCTCTTTGACTATTACACAACCTACGGTAGGATTAGGGTGGGTAAGCCCCTTTCTCTCCTGAGCCAGCTTTAAGGCCAACTCCATAAAGTGTTGATCATCCATCAAATAGACCCCTGGATAATCCCCTTCATCAACTTTTTCACTTTTTCCGCCACGTCCTTGAGCTGAGGCTTTTGAAACATTAGCCCTTGGCCTTTGCTTTTTCTTCCAAAGCAGTCCTTATTCATAAATGTTGCTTCATCTCCTGATCAAGTCTTCTATTAATCTTGGATATATTATACCAAGGGCATCCTCTAAGGCAGAGCGCTTTCGCAAATCTCCCTCTCCCCCTGAGGGCAGAAAGTAGGGAACCGTTACACTGTATTTATAACTTCTACTTTGTGTTTTTAGCTCAAAGCTCAAAAGCAAGTTGTAGCTATTCACCCTCTGATAGGGCGAAAGCCCTGTGGGAATATCTTTATATTCAAGAACCTCCACGGTTACTTTTTCTGAACCCTCTCCGCACCCTAGCCTTTCTCCCGCTTGAAGAAAAGCCCTTTCCACAGTCCTTCTCAAAGCATAGTCCAAATAGTCGTCAGGGTAGGGATTTTTCAATTCACTGAGACATACCTCTCTGCCGATGGCAGTTTGGAAAAGAACTAGTCCAAGGATTAAGCCTTTAAGGATTGCTTTGCTTTCCACTTGAGGTATTCCTCTATAAAGGGGTCTATATCTCCGTCCATGACTCTTTCCACGTCACCCACCTCTAAGCCTGTGCGAAGGTCCTTGACCATCTGGTAGGGCTGGAACACATAAGACCTTATCTGGTATCCCCATCCTATTTCTGTCTTTTCTCCTTCCAAAGCCTTCTTCTTCTCCTCCAACTTCTGAAGCTCCAGCTGGTAGAGCTTTGCTTTTAACAGTTCTAATGCCTTCATCCTGTTTTGGTATTGGGACCTTTCTTGCTGACACGAAACCACAATGCCTGTAGGCTTGTGTCTTATTCTAACTGCTGTGTCCGTTTTATTCACATACTGCCCACCCGCACCACTGGCACGGAAAGTCTCCATCTCAAGGTCCTCTTCCCTGATCTCTATTTTTATTGTTTCATCTATCTGAGGCATTACAGAAACCGATGCAAAGGATGTGTGACGCCTTGCGTTGGCGTCAAAAGGAGATATCCTAACAAGCCTGTGCACACCGCTTTCACCCTTTAGATAACCATAAGCGTAAGGCCCCTTTATTAGCATAGTGGCACTCTTTATACCCGCCACATCGTCGGGTTGATAGTCTATTATCTCCACCTCGTAACCTTTCTTTTCAGCCCATCTTCTGTACATCCTAAAGAGCATTTCTGCCCAGTCGCAAGCCTCTGTACCTCCAGCTCCCGCTTGGACGGTAAGATAAGCGTTCTTTTGGTCCATTTCACCGGAGAGAAAGACTTTTATCTCAAGCTCTTCTATTAGCTTCTCTGCGGTTTTTAGCTCCTCTTCTATCATCTGAAGGCTCTCAAGGTCCTCTTCTGAGGTGATCTCCAAGAGCTCCTCCACATCCCGTAGGGACCTTTCCACGCTTTTTAGGGCTTTTATGTTTTCCTCAAGCACTTTTCTCCTTTGGGTTAAGCTCTTTGCCTTTTCTCCATCACTCCAAAAGTCGCTTTCTGCCATTTTTTTATCTATCTCCTCCAGTTCCCTCTC
>JAEMPM010000153.1 GCA_022759285.1 Thermocrinis sp. | reverse complement strand
CTATACTCTTTCTTGATATAGTCAGCTTTTAGCTGTGTTAACAAATTTACAAAAATGTAAGCAATTTTACAAGGCTATGGGCTACACTAGGTATTCAGAGGCTTTTAAAATATTGCCTATACGAAGTGTGCCTTTTGGCACACTTTTTGCATAAAACTATATAGGAGGTTAGAAAATGAAAAAAATAGAGGCTATTATCAAGCCTTTTAAGTTGGATGAGGTAAAGGATGCATTAGTGGAGATAGGCATAGGGGGTATGACTGTTACGGAAGTTAGAGGTTTTGGTCAACAAAAGGGGCACACGGAAATCTACAGAGGTACAGAGTACGTTATTGACTTTTTGCCCAAGGTCAAGATTGAGGTGGTGGTAAAAGACGAGGATGTGGAGAAGGTAATAGAAACTATAATAAAAACAGCTCAGACAGGAAGGGTGGGAGATGGCAAGATATTTGTCACTCCCGTAGAAGAGGTGGTCAGAATAAGGACAGGAGAAAGAGGTGAGCAAGCTATATAAAAAATCCTATAAAGGAGGTTAAACCATGCCAAAGTATTCACCAGAGGACGTGCTGAGAATCATTGAGCAGGAAGGGGTCCAGTATGTGGACCTCAGATTCTCTGACCTTTTTGGTCAGTGGCAACACCTGACCATCCCAGCCTACGAGCTGTCTCTCTCTACCTTTGAAGAAGGTAGAGGCTTTGACGGCTCCTCCATAAGGGGTTGGCAGTCCATACACGAGTCGGACATGCTTGCAATTCCCGACCCAACCACTGCCTTCATAGACCCCTTCATGGAGCCAAAAACACTTGTGATGATATGCGACATTTACGACCCCATTACCAGGGAGCGTTATGGTAGAGATACCCGTTATGTAGCCCAAAAGGCAGAGCAGTACTTGAGACAAACGGGCATAGGGGATACTGCCTACTATGGACCTGAGGCAGAGTTTTTCATCTTTGACTCAGTGGAGTTTGGCACTTCCGCCAACTACGCTTTCTGGAAGGTAGACTCAGAGGAAGGATGGTGGAACAAGGAGATTACTTCTTCTGGTTACAAGATACCCCACAAGAGGGGTTACTTCCCAGTACCACCATTGGATAAGGTCCATGCACTCCGTAGCGAGATGGTATCCATCATGTCCCAGCTTGGCATTGTGGTGGAACTGCACCACCATGAAGTTGCCACTGCCGGACAAGGAGAGATAGATATACGTTACGACTCTCTGGTAAACCAAGCAGACAAACTGTTCATCTACAAATATGTGGTTAGAATGGTGGCTCACAAGCATGGTAAGTTCGCCACATTCTTGCCCAAAGTTCTTCCCAACGACAACGGAAACGGTATGCACACTCACTTCTCCATATGGAAGGATGGACAAAACCTCTTTGCAGGTTCCGAGTATGCGGGCGTTTCTGAGACATGCCTCTATGCTATAGGTGGTATTCTAAAGCACGCACCTGCACTAACTGCCTTTACCAACCCAACCATAAACTCTTACCACAGGCTTGTGCCCGGTTTTGAGGCACCCGTAAGGCTCGCCTACTCTGCAAGGAACCGCTCCGCTGCAATAAGAATACCCACCTACTCCCAATCTCCCAAGGCAAAGAGAATTGAGATCAGGTTCCCAGACCCAACCTGCAACCCATACTTGGCTTTCTCCGCCATACTGATGGCTGCAATAGACGGAATAGAGAACAAAATCCATCCAGGAGAGCCCTTTGACAAGGACATATACTCACTGCCTCCAGAAGAGCTAAAGGACATACCTCAACTGCCCGGCTCCTTGGAGGAATCTCTGAAAGCCCTCGAGAACGATTTTGAGTTCCTCCTGAAAGGTGGTGTCTTCACCGAAGATCTAATCCAAACTTGGATAGAAGCCAAGAAAAAGGAAATAGACGAAATAAGGTTCATACCTCATCCTAAGGAGTTTGAACTTTACTTTGACATTTAATTAATAAAAAACCTGCCCCGCCCTCATGGCGGGGCAAAGGAGAAGATAAAATGCGTCGCTTAGCAAGTATTATACCACTGCTGCTTTCAAGCCTGGCCTTTGCGGAAGAGCAACCTCCCAAGTTAGATACGGGAGACACCGCTTGGATGCTTATATCTACAGCCTTAGTTACGCTTATGAGTCTACCCGGTCTTGCCATCTTCTACGGTGGATTGGCAAAGGCAAAGGACACCTTAAACACTATAGCCATGGTATTTACCGCCTATGCCATTGCTTTCGTGGTGTGGGTAATCTATGGATACACCTTAGTATTTGGCACGGACATTGGAGGAATAATAGGCAGCCCAGCCAAACTCTTTCTAAGCGGTGTGGATGTTAAAAGCCTTCAGGGGACAATTCCAGAGTTTCTGTTTGTGGCTTTTCAAGGAACCTTTGCGGCAATAGCTGTTGCCCTCATAAGCGGTTCCTACGTAGAAAGGATAAAGTTTTCCGCATGGGTACTCTTTAGTATCCTTTGGGTTAGCTTGGTCTATGTGCCCGTAGCCCACTGGGTGTGGAAAGATGGCTTTTTGGCAAAGTTGGGTGCTTTGGACTTTGCTGGTGGTACCGTGGTGCACATAAACGCAGGTATCGCGGGTTTGGTGGGTGCTTTGATATTGGGTAGGCGTAAAAATACTGCCCTCATTCCCAGCAATCTTCCCATGGTTGTTATAGGTACTGGGCTTTTGTGGTTTGGATGGTTTGGTTTTAACGCAGGCTCCGCGGTAGCTTCAAATGCTCTGGCATCGGTGGCTCTTCTGAACACTAATGTTGCCACGGCGTCTGCAACCCTATCTTGGATGTTTGTGGAATGGCTCCACGCTAAAAAACCTACCGTCCTTGGTCTTGCGTCCGGCGCCATAGCCGGGCTTGTAGCCATAACTCCAGCAGCGGGCTTTGTGAACGTGATAGGTGCCATTATCATAGGCTTGATAGCTGGCATTGTGCCCTACTTTGTAGTGGTAGTGTTAAAACACAAGCTTAACTATGACGACGCCCTTGACGTGTTTGGCATTCACGGAGTAGCGGGAATAGTTGGTGCCATACTTACCGGTGTTTTTGCGGACCCTTCCATCAACGAAGCGGGCAAAGGTCTACTTTACGGAAACCCGAAGCAAGTTTTGATCCAAATTTTGTCAGTTGTGGTAACTATAGTCTACGATGCCATAGTCACTTTTGTGATCCTCAGAGTGGTAAAAGCTCTCATTGGTCTAAGGGTAAGCCCTGAAGAGGAAATCGCCGGGCTAGATAGCTCCCAGCACCGTGAAAAAGCTTACAATCTTTAATTAAGGAATGTTTTGCCATGAAAAAGTTAGCCCTTTTCAGTCTTTTTGGCTCAGTAACCCTTGCACAAGCCCTTGAACTAAAGCTTGAGCCTATAGGCACCTTCAACATTAATGGTGCGCTAACTGTCTATACCATCCAGTCCAACAACAGAACTGACGACAAAAAGACACGCTGCGATGTCGGCTCAGCCATTATTAGTCTTTCCAAACTTGCAGAGCCCTTTGGCTTTACCTTGATCGGTGGTGCGTACGCAACTCCAGTGGTAGGTGTGGGACTTTTAAAAACTTCCAAATACACAGACCTATTCAGCCCAATTCCCGTGGCGTACGTGGAATACTCCCCCATGAAAAGACTGTCCATTCAAGTGGGGAAGCTTCCCACCATAATAGGCTATGAGTCCGCCTTTACTTACCAAAACAATTACATACAAAGGGGTTTGGTTTGGGGCATTCAACCCACAATAAACAACGGCGTTAGGTTAACCTACAGCACAGAACTTTTCTTTGCAAAGCTTGGAGTAAACGATGGCTTTTATACTCTCAGTACAAGCCATCCAAAACCTGCCCTTGAGGCAAGCCTTGGACTAACTCCCATAAAAGATGGCTCAATAGCCCTCAATGTTCTTCTTCCTGACAAAGACTCAAGACCAAACAAGACCACAGTGGACGGTCATACCAACAAAAGGGAGATAAACCTGGTAGCTTCCTACACACTGGATAAACTTTCCCTTGGTGCAGACTTACTCTATGTGGAGGCTCCAAAAAGCGACAAAGCAAATGTTCCAGAAAAAGCAAAGGCAAGCGGTGTAGCACTGCATCTATCTTATGATCTAAAACCCTTTAAGCTCTCTGGTAGGGTAGAGTATGTAAAGGACAACTCCGATGGTGCAGATTTAGTGGGTCTTGGCAATGGAAACAAAGCCTGGACCTTTACCTTAACTCCCGCCTATACCCATGGTCCCTTATTCTTGAGGGGTGAATTCTCTTACATAAAGGCAGACCAACCCTTCACTCTGAACGGAGAGAAGGATCAAACACGCGTAGGTGTTGAAGTTGGGCTTATGTTTTAAAGTATGGGCATAAAGGCTGTTCTTTTGGACATAGATGGAGTGCTGACCATAAGGGATAGGGTAATAGAGGGAGCCCCGCGGACTTTCAAAGAACTCAGAAAAAACTTCAAAATAGCCCTCGTCACCAACACGACAAGAGTTCCCTCTCGCATAATTTTTGAAAGGCTGAAAAATCTCGGCTTTGACTTGGAAAAGGAAGAGCTTTTTACCGCACTCAGGGTTTCAAGGGAGTTCTTAGTAAAGAACAAAGCCAACGCCTACCTTTTGGTTACTGACATGGCACGGGAGGAGTTTGAAGGCTTAGAAGAATATCCAATGAGGTATGTAGTTGTTGCAGATGCATACACAAACTTTACCTATCAAAACCTAAACACCGCCTTTAGGCTACTTTTAGAAGGTGCGGAGCTCATAGCAGTTGCTCCAAACAAATATTTTCTGGACGAAGACGGAAAACTTTCCCTTGATGCGGGACCCTTTGTAAAAGCCCTTGAGTATGCAAGTGGAAAGACTGCCACTGTGATAGGCAAACCTTCTGCGGAATTTTTTGAGTTGGTTTTAAAATATTTAGGAGTTAAACCTGAAGAGGCTTTGATGGTAGGTGATGACATTGAGTTTGATATTTGGGGAGCCCAAAAAGTTGGAATGAAAACTTGCCTTGTAAAGACTGGAAAGTTCAGAGAAAGCGACCTTGGGAGGGGCATAAAGCCAGACCTTCTGCTGGAAAATGTAAATGAACTGCCAAAAGCTTTGATGGAGGAGCTTTAGAATGAAGGCGTTGGCTGTAAGGCATGTACTTGCAGAACACCTGGGAATGATAGAAAGAGCTTTGAGAAATTTAGGCTTTAAAGTGGAATATCTGGACACCGCAAAGGGGGAAACTCTCAAAGAGCCTTTGGAAGAATACTCTTTTCTTGTTGTCCTCGGCGGATATATGGGTGCTTACGAAGAGAACATTTATCCTTTTCTCTCTTACGAGTTTAGGCTTATGGAACAAGCCCTGAAATTGAACATTCCTATTTTGGGCATATGCTTGGGAGCCCAAATGCTTGCAAAGGTTCTTGGGGCAAGGGTCTTTAAGGGCGATAAAGGAAAGGAAATAGGTTGGATGAATGTTTTTAAGGTAGGAGAGCATGAGCTTTTCCAAGAGTTTCCAAGCACGTTAAAGGTCTTTCAGTGGCACGGAGACACCTTTGAGCTTCCAAAGGGTGCAGTAAGGGTTTATGCATCCGAAAAGTATGAAAACCAAGCCTTTGTATATAGAAAAGCTGTGGGCTTGCAATTTCACATAGAGGTGGATCAGAATATGGTTAAAGAGTGGGCGGAGCTTTACCGCGATGAGCTTCAGGAGGAGAAGGTCGGGGAAGACATGCTACGGGTGGAGGACTGGGTGTATGAGCAAAATTACCGGCTCATTGAAAGCCTCATAAGAAGGCTAATTTAGAACTTTTTCACTTCTATGTTGTATTTCTTTATCCTATAGTCAAGTTGCCTTAGGGTAAGACCCAAAAGCTTTGCAGCGCGGGATTTTACGTATCCGGTTTTTTCCAAAGCCTTTATGATTTCTTCTCTTTCTGTGGCTTCTACAAAGCTCGGCAGGTGCTTAAAGCTCACCTTTCCATGCTCCGGATGAAAGTATTCGGGAATGTCCTTTTCCGTTAGCAACCCATCCCTCAAGATAACGAGCCTTTCTATGAAATTCTCCAACTCTCTTACATTTCCATACCAGGGATACTCCATCAGCTTTTCCATAGCCCTCCAACTTATCCGCACATTCTTTTTGTATCTTTGGTTGAAGATCCTTAAAAAGTGTTCCACAAGCAGAGGAATATCCTCCTTTCTCTCTCGAAGAGGTGGAATGTGTATAGGAAACACGCTTATCCTATAGAAGAGGTCCTCTCTGAACTCTCCCCTTTTCACCATCTCCGCCAAGTTTTTGTTGGTGGCACATATGATACGCACGTCTACCTTTATGGTCTTTTCTCCACCCAGCCTTTCAATCTCCTTGTCCTGTATAGCCCTCAGGATCTTGGGCTGTATAGACAGAGGCATGTCTCCTATTTCGTCCAAAAAGATGGTGCCACCGTTGGCAAGTTCAAATTTTCCCTTCTTTGGTGCATAGGCACCCGTGAAAGCACCTTTTTCATATCCAAAGAGCTCGGCTTCCAAGAGGCTTTCGGGTATGGCTGAGCAGTTTATGGTTATTATGGGTTTTGATTTTCTAGGGCTTGCAAAGTGTATAGCCTTGGCAATAAGGCTTTTCCCAGTTCCGCTCTCTCCGGTGATCAAGACGGTTATGTCCGTTTGTGCCACCTTTCGGACGAGCTCAGCCAGGTGCCTTATGGCTGGACTGTTGCCTACGATCCCTTCGATGCTGAAGTTCTCCGAGAGGGCTTCCGTTAGCATTCTCTTTTCCTCTTCCCACTCCTGCTTTTCTTGCTCCACCCTCTGGCTTATCTTGTACAGCATCCCTAACATAGCTGCAAGGATCATAGCGAGTTTTATTCCCTCCTCTACGCTTTCCCTTTTGAACTCCTTAAAAAACGCCAGCACACCCACTGTTTCTTCACCTACCTTTATGGGCACCGCCACAAAGGTTTCTCTTCCGCTTAGCCTATCCCTCAAACCCGTCTTGTTTAAGTATTGGCTTACGTGAAGGTCAGAGAGCACGACCGGCACGCCCATTTTATAAACTTTTCCTATGATCCCCTCTCCTCTTTTGAACACTCCTCTTTCTACCTCCTCCCTACTCAAGCCAAAGGATTTAACTATCCTGAGGACTTTACTAGGTCTATCGTAGAGAGCTATATAGCTGTAGGGCACATCCCAAAAGGAGTACAGTATTTTGAGAAACTCCTCCGCACCCTTTTCAAAGCTAAGGCTTCTGCTAAGAATCCGTGCGGTTTGATTAACTACAGAAAGTATGCCAACCTCTAAGGTCTTTTCCATTATCCTTTTTTAATTTTAAAATCTAAGCCAAAAGGAATAAGTTAAAATATCCCTTAGGAGGTGTGTAAATGAAAAATTCTCTTGATGTTCAACTCCTAGAAGAGCTATCCAACTTGGAGTATTTTATAGTGAAAGCCCCATTGAACTCAAGGGATTTTTGGAAGGAGTGGCAGGATAAGTTCTCCCGGGCATACATGACGCGAATCGCCATCAAAAAGCTTTTGAGAACAAAGAAAGCATCTTATGAGGAGGTGTCCAAGTACAAGTCTATGATAGAACTTTATGAAGATGTGCTTTACTATTTGGAACTCCTGAAGAACCTTGCCCTTCAGATGAGGGGTGTTTATTCTCCGGAGCCAGATACCGAGTTTGACGACGAGGACATAGACTTAGACTTTTGAGGGAGGTGTGCTTATGCCCTTTAGGAAGAAAACTCTAAGGGGTCAAAACGTTTCTGGTAAGAGAGTTTTGGTTAGGGTGGATTTTAATGTGCCTATGGATGAGTTTGGAAACATTGAGGATGACACAAGGATAAAAGCTTCTTTGCCCACCATTGAGTACCTTTTGGACGCAAAGGCAAAGGTTATTCTGATGTCTCACCTGGGAAGACCCAATGGCAAAAGGGACCCTAAGCTCAGTTTACAGCCGGTGGCTAAAAGGCTCTCAAGGTATTTGAACCGAGAGGTTAAAATGGCACCAGACTGCGTAGGAGAAGAGGTCAAGAGGATGGTGGAGAACCTAAAGGAAGGAGAGGTTTTGCTTTTGGAAAATTTGAGGTTTCACCCCGGAGAAGAGGGTAAAGACCCAGAGTTTGCTAAGGAGCTGGCAAGCTACGGAGATATATACGTTAGCGATGCCTTTGGCACCTGCCACAGAAAGCACGCCTCCGTTTATTTGGTGCCACAGTTTCTCAAGCCTGCGGTTATGGGCTTTTTGCTGGAAAAGGAAATAAGCTACTTTGAAAAGGCAATGATCAGCCCCCAAAGGCCAGTGGTTGCCATCATAGGAGGTGCTAAGGTTTCTTCCAAGCTTGGTATTCTGAAAAATCTTCTGCGGAGGGTGGATAAGCTCTTTGTGGGTGGAGCCATGGCTTTTACCTTCATAAGGGCTATGGGTTATCCTACAGGCAAATCTTTGGTGGAAGAGGAGCTTTTGGAAACTGCTAAGGACATAATGGATGTGGCAAAGAAACTTGAGGTCAAGTTTTACTTGCCTGTAGATTTTGTAATAGGAACAGAAGTGTCCGACAAAACTCCCACCAGGGTGGTTCCCTGGCAAGAGATCCCCGATGGTTGGATGGGGCTTGACATAGGTCCTGTTTCAGTCAGTCTATTGAGGGAGATCCTATCAGACGCCCAAACGGTAATTTGGAATGGTCCTATGGGGGTTTTTGAATTGGATAGGTTCAAGGATGGCACCTATCAAACCGCAAAAATGCTGGCAGAGTCTCCCGCTTTAACAATCGCCGGTGGTGGGGATACAGACCACGCCATCCACAGAGCTGGAGTTTATAACGCTATAGACTTTGTTTCCACCGGTGGAGGTGCCTTTTTGGAGCTTTTAGAGGGTAAAACCCTCCCCTGCATTGAAGTTTTGGATAATGAAGAATAACTTTTAGGTCTATGAAAAGAAAAACAAGGCAGATAAGCGTAGGATGGGTTAAGGTTGGAGGAGATGCACCCATAGTGGTGCAATCTATGACCTCCACCAAGACCCACCAAGTGGAAGAGACCCTTTCTCAGATAAACAGGCTCGCCAAGGTAGGTTGTGAGATAATAAGGGTTGCGGTTCCCCATCGGGAGGACCTGGAAGCCCTCCCGGATATAGTAAAGAACTCTCCTATACCAGTAATAGCGGACATACACTTTGCACCCTCTTACGCCTTTGGTTCTATGGAGGCGGGCGTTCATGGAATTCGTATAAACCCGGGGAACATAGGAAAAGAAGAGATCGTCCGGGATATTGTCCAAGAGGCAAAGAGAAAGGGGGTTGCTATAAGGATAGGCGTCAATTCGGGTTCTTTGGAAAAGGACCTTTTGGAAAAGTATGGCTATCCGAAGGCTGAAGCGCTCTTTGAAAGTGCTATGCGTTGGTCAGAAAAGTTCGAAAAGTGGGGCTTTTATAACTTTAAGGTTTCCATAAAGGGCTCCGATGTGTTAGAAAATATCAGGGCAAACGAGCTCTTTGCACAGCACACAGACATTCCTCTGCATATAGGCATTACCGAAGCAGGTATGGGACTAAAGGGTATAGTAAAGTCCTCGGTGGGCATAGGCATACTTCTTTACAAGGGCATAGGAGATACAATTAGAGTCTCTTTGACGGACGACCCGGAGGTGGAGGTAGAAACCGCTTATGCCATTCTACAGTCCTTAGGTTTAAGGCGGAGAGGTATAGAGATCATATCCTGTCCCACATGCGGAAGGATTGAAGTGGACCTACCTAAGGTAGTAAAGGAAGTGGAGGAAAAGCTAAAGGGTCTTGAAAAGCCCTTAAAGGTTGCCATAATGGGCTGTGTAGTCAATGCCATAGGAGAGGCAAGAGAAGCAGACTTGGGTCTTGCCTGCGGAAGAGGCTTTGCCTGGCTCTTTAAGGAAGGAAAACCCATAAAAAGAGTTAGCGAAGAGGAGATGGTTCAAGCCCTGCTGGAAGAGGTACTAAATTATGACGGAAAAGGAAAAGTATGAAAAG
>JAEMPM010000063.1 GCA_022759285.1 Thermocrinis sp. | reverse complement strand
TATGGTGAGGTATTCTAAAGGGTTAGCTCCTTTATCCGCTGGAGGGACGGTTCCAGCAAGGGATTTTTAGAACAGCCTCCGCCAAAAGTTGACATCTTCCCTCTTGTAGAACTTTCCGACCACATTCCTCTTTCTAAAAGTCTCATGTAGCCATTTCATCAGTCTATAGCTGTCAAAAGTTGACATTCTTTTCCAGAGAGTTTCAGATACAGGGGTAGTTTCTTACACGATATGTGATATTTCAATTATTTTAATCTCTCAAAGGATATCGTTAAAATACTATTAAATGTTTGAAGACTACTTTCCTAAGGTTATAAAACAAGCCTTGGAAGAGCTATCAAAAATTCCCACCTACGGAGAGAGAACCTCCTCAAGGTTTTTGTATAACTTCCTTAAACTTCCAAAGGAGGAAAGGGATAGGCTCTTAGAAAGCTTGATTTCTCTAAACGAGCAGATAAGGGTGTGTAGTGAGTGCGGTTTGGTATCAGATATGGACCCGTGCAGGATATGTCAGGACCCAAAAAGGAGCAAAAAGTTTATATGCGTAGTGGAAGAACCTCAAGACGCCTACACCATAGAGAGGATTGAAAGATACACTGGTGTTTATCATGTGCTGGGTGGTAGGATCGCGCCTTTGGAAGGTGTCTCCCCTCAGGACTTGAACATAGACAAACTCCTTGAGAGGATAGAGAAAAACGCAGTTAAGGAAGTTATAATAGCCACAAACCCCAATTTGGAGGGAGAGGCAACCGCCAACTATCTGATAAAGCTTTTGAAGAAGAGATTTAGCAAACTCAAGGTGAGCAGGATCTCTCACGGTTTACAGTTTGGGAGCTTGGTAGAGTTGGCGGATGAGTTATCTCTGGAGAAGTCCATAGAGAAGAGGACGAGCTTTCTATAATGAGCTGCTTTGTCCCCTTTCTGAGAAGCTGGACGATCCTAGGCACGCCGGAGTTTAAATCGGGTGCATGCCTTCTACCTAAGATAACCACCACCTTTGCAGATTGGTTTTCCGAGAGTATTCGTACGATCCTCAGAGCCATACCATTGTCCCACGCAGACTGTACATCAAAAAAACTCTTCTCATTTACCTTTGGGTGTTCTTTCAGCACTTCTCTTAACCTTTCCTTTTCCTGTGGTGTGTGTTCATAGATCTTAGAGGGCAGAAGGTCATCTTTCACATTCTCCAAACCATCCCTAGAAATTCTTTTTACCAACTCGCTTGGTATGTTAAGGGCGTATATCTTTATGCCCTTTTCCTTGGCAAACCTCCACAAGGGTGAGTAATACTCGGCAGGAAAACCCCATCTTTTCTTGTATTCGGTCTTTTCCAACATTTCCTCCTCTGAAATTTTGCCGGCGATGTAATCATCCAGATATTTTTGGAAGGGTTGCTGGAACATTTCCATCGCTAAAACAAACCTATAACCCTCCTGATAGAGCCTTTTTATAAATTCCTCTTGGAACTTATGATCCTTTGGGTTATCGTGGGTCTCTGGTAGGTATATAACCTCTGCCTCCTGCAAAGAAGGAAAACCAAAGGCAAAAAAGCTAAGGACAATCAAAGCTATACTCCATCTGAATAGCATTTTCACCATCAGAGTAGTAATGCCTCCTTTCTCCTATGATGTAAAAGTTTAAAGCCTGATAGAGCCTAATAGCTCTTATGTTTGACTTTCTGACATCCAACTGCACCTTTTTAACTTTGCCCTTAAGCCTGTTTAAAACTTCCCTTAAAAGCTCCTTTCCTATACCTCTTCCCCAGTAAGCCCGGTCTATTGCAAAGGTCATAATATGGGCATAGTCTTCTATTATCCAAAGGATGCAGTATCCCACAAGCTTGCCCTCCACCTCCGCCACAAATCTAACCGAGTAAGGAAGCTTAAACTCCCTCTCAAAGCCTTCCATAGTCCACGCATCGGTGGTAAAGTTCTCTTTGTTTATTCTGAAAACCTCCGGTATGTCTTCCTTTTTCATTTCCCTTACCTTTATCATCACCATATAATTTTAGCTATGCGAATTGGGATAATAGGCTTTGGAAATATGGGAAGTGCCTTTGGAGAGGGGTTAAAAAAGTCCGCAGAGGTAGTAGCCTTTGACACAGACGCAAGTAAAAAGGAGAAGGCTTTGGAGATGGGAATAGGATGGGCAAAGGACTTGGAATTTTTGGTTGCAAACTCTGACCTTTTACTGCTTGCGGTTAAACCCAAAGATGCGGGAAAGGTTCTTGAAAACCTCAGGGGAAAGATGGAGGGAAAGATCTTAGTTAGCATTGTAGCAGGGCTATCTCTAAAAAAGATTGAAGAGCTTTTGGGAAGGGAAAAAGTTATAAGATGCATGCCCAACTTGGCTGTGGCGGTGGGTAAAGGAACTATCGCCTACGTGTGCAACGAGCTTGTGGAAGAAAGGGATGAAGAAAATTTCAAAGAGACCTTTTCTAAGTGTGGAAGTTTGCACAAGGTGGAAGAGGGCTTGATAGATGCATTTACCGCTTTGGCAGGTTCTGGTCCTGCCTTTGTGATGAAGTTTATATCTGCCCTTTGCTTGGCAGGAGTCAGGGAGGGCTTTAGCTACAAACAGGCAATGGACATAGTCTTGGACACCATAGAGGGAACAGTTCTTATGCTTAGAACCTTTGGAGGGCATCCGGAAGAGTGGATCAGCAAGGTTGCCTCTCCCTCTGGCACTACCATAGAGGGCATAAAGGTTTTAGAAGAGAGGGCTTTCTCAGGGATCTTAATGGAATGCATAAGGGAAACTACCAACAGATGCAAACAGCTTGGCTAAGCTTTAGGTTCAAGAATGCCTTGGCAGGGCTAAAACTCTACGATCCAAAGGATGGCATATTCACACTTAAGCAAATTCATTCGGACAGGGTAGTCCTCTTGGATGAAGAAATGCAAGAGGAGGGGGATGCTATTATAACCACAAGAAGAAACTTTCCAATAGGTGTAAGGACCGCAGACTGTGTACCCTTGGCCTTTTTGGGAGAGAAGGCGGTGGGTGTGGTGCATGCGGGTTGGAGGGGCATAAAGGCGGGCATTGTGGAGAGATTTTTAGAAAAGTTTTTGTCCATTGAGAGGGAACCCTTTGTTTTTGTAGGACCTTCTGCTAAAGCTTGCTGTTATGAAGTAGGTGAGGAATTCAAAGAGTACTTTAAAATGCTACACTACAGGAATGGAAAGTTTTACATGGACACCCAACTGGAGGTCTTAAAAAGGCTGGAGGACTACGGACTAAAAAGGTTCTTTGTTTACGGCGAATGCACCATATGTAATGAAAAGTTTCCCTCCCACCGAAGGGACAAAACCTCTCAAAGAATGATACTCTTTGCTTTGCTGACATGATAGGAGACTTTATGCTTTGGCTTGAGGAGACAGGTTCAACACAGAACGTTCTTAAAGAGTTTTCCTTTCCCTATGGCACTGTGGTGGTGGCAAATAGGCAAAAGGAAGGCAGGGGAAGGTTTGGAAGAAAGTGGCACTCAGAGGAAGGTGGGCTTTATTTTAGTTTTCTTTTAAGAGCGGAGGATTTTAAAGAGCTTTTGCCACTACCCTTGGTGATAGGCTACGGCGTCCTTTTGCAAATTGAAAGAAAGGGATTTAAGCCCATGCTGAAGTGGGTAAATGATGTGTATATATCGGGTAAAAAGGTCTGCGGTGTGCTCGTGGAAAGGTCTAGAGAAAAGGTAGTGGTGGGCGTGGGCATAAACCTAAATCAGAAGGAATTTCCATCGGACCTTATGGCGACATCCCTTTACATGCTGAGGAATGAGGTTTTCGAAAAAAAAGAATTTCTCCTTGAGACGTTGGAGATCCTTAACAAAGTTCTGGAGGAATTCAAAAACTTCGGGTTTGAAAAATTTAGACCTGCCATAAGGCAAAGGCTTATGTTCTTGGGAGAAGAGGTGGTTGTTTATTCTCAAGAGCCTGTAGTGGGTATCTTTGAGGACATAGACCAAGAGGGTAGCCTACTGCTAAGAACTGCCCAAGGGCTTTTAAAGTTCAACGCAGGAGAGGTCAGTGTTAGAGGTTCAAATGTACTTTAGTATGGTTAGGTCCTTTTGGTCTGCCACCATACGCATTAGGGCTTCATAGGCTATTCTATATCTTGTGTACTCCATAAGGCTCTCTGAGACATCTGCATCCTCAATGTCAGACTTTTGCTCTCTGAGGACCACATCAAGCTCCTCCTGGGTAGGTTGTAAGTTTTTGACCGTTGAAAGCACGGAGCCTACCTCGGACCTCCTTAGGGATATCAGTTCGCTCGCCCTGTTTAGAGAAAAGAGGTCAAAATCATCTGGGTAAAACCCACCCTGAAGCTTATCCTTAACTCTTTTAACCACCTGGAAGATGTTTGGATTTTCAAAGCCCGGAGATAGATCTCCGGTTATACTGATAAACTGAACGTTTGCGGAAAGTTCCACCGGAGATAAGGCAAGGGAGTAGCTACCGTCAGGATTTTGAGAGACAAAGGCATGCAGTTTGTCTCCAAAATTGTTGTTTATATACTGTGCTAACTCCTGAATGTTTTGGGGCTCTCCTGCACCACCGTAGTTTATGGTATAGGTATTTGAACCAACCTGCAAGGTTATAGTACCGGGAGTAGTAAAGCTTGTGGTGGGAGAGGCGTAAGAGACCTTTGATATGTAAAGATTGCTTCCAAAGACCTTATCCCCTCTGAGAAAGACCGAGACCTTTGAGTTCTCCGATACCCATACCTCAAAGTCTTGAGAACTGGCGGTATAATTCAAAGTGTTTGGGTCAAAAGGTTTTACCGTTAGGGAGGAGCCACCAAAGAGATAGTTCTGTCCAAGCTTATCGTTTGCCATGTCCAAAAGATGTCCTAAATCCTTATCAAACTGCTCAGCCAAGGCGTACAGCTGATCCGACGTAAGGGTTGCACTATTTTTTGCCCTAATAGTAGTTGCATAAAGCTCTTTTAGTGTGTCCCACACTTTCCCAAGGGTAAAGTCTACATAGGTAAGGTTTGTGTCTGCAAAGAGTCTGTTTTGGGAATGTTGGGAAAGCTGGGCTATCTCTTTCTTTAGCTCAATCACATTATATGTGGCGGTAGGCTCGTCAGAAAGAGCCCTCAAGCGCCTTCCCGTGGAAACATCCAGAGTTTTTTCCGATAGTTCCTTTTTTATCCTTGCATCTTGCTCAATAAACAAAGAGAAAAGCAAATTATCTGGCACCTTCATAGTCCTTCACCTCAAATCATGTTTAAAGTTGTCTGGATAAGCTCATCTATAACACTAATTACCTTTGCCAAAGCTTGATAGCTCTTTTGAAGTTGAAAAACTTCCATAAACTCCTTATCAATGGAAACACCTTGCATTTCCTGAAGTTTAGCGTTCAGAGAGTCTAGCACAGCGTTTTCAATATCATACTGCTTTTTATAATTGTTAAGGTTCCCTGCAATGGCACTTGTTAGACCTTGATAAATGTTTTTAGAATCATCCCACCATAGCCTTGAAAATTGGTTAAATTCATCCGCCTTTGAATAATCCAGGTTAGACAACTGAGTGGAAATATTGTCAGCTACCTTTATATCTCCAATGCCCGTGCCCTCAAAAACCCTTCCACCCACCATACCGTTGCTGTCTGTTATGGTGTAAGAAGGATTGGAAGATGTAATTTGAAGTGTGTAAGTACCATCTGGATTGGTAACAACTGACGCAGTAAAGCCCACTCCAGCAGAGTTTATGGCGTTTGCCAGATCTGTAAGGGTGTCCGTTGATGTGTAGTTGATGGTGACGGAAGAAGAACCGTTCAGTGTGATAGTTCCAGAAGTGCCTAATGGATCCGTAGAATTGGCATAGTTTGAAGTCCAATAATATTCTGTTATGCCAGTTTTTGCCGGGAGCTTTACTTCGCTTATGAGCTTTTTCGCCAGTTGGTCAAGTCTGTTTTGGTAGTCTTGTAAGTCTGCAATGGCGTCTAAGCTACCCCTTATCCTACCGCCGGATATTTCACTTGATATATCCACTTGGGAACCGTCTTTAGATTCCCAAAGGACTCTTTTGTTTGCACCGTCGTAAGCTAGCTCCCAGTTAAACCTGCCATCTACTAACACAAAGCCCTTTGAAGTTTCCACCTTAACCCTGCCTATGTCATCCTCTTGCACTTCGATGTTTATGTATTCGGAAAGTTCCCTCAAAAGCCGATCCCTTTCGTCTAAAATGTTCTTGTAGTCCTGTCCCCTTGCATAGGTCTGAGCGTAAGCGATAAGAATTTCTTGGTTTAACTTGGCAAGCTTTTCAGTTATAGAATTTACCTTATCCACATACTGACGCATGTTGTAGTCGATGGATTGAGAGATGGTATCTAAATTCCCTTTCCTGTCCTTTAGATAGCCCACCAAAGAGTTTGCAGACTGAACCAAATTAGCCCTTGCCCCTTCGTTGGTTGGATCTTTCATTAGGTTTTGATAGCTTGTAAAAAAGTTGTTTAGGTATTCTAAACCACCCAATCCTTGGGTAAATTCTTGAAAGATGTCTTCTACCCTTGTATTATTTTTTATCCTCTCATCCAGAGAGGAGACCAAAGATAGCTGGGCGTTCCTTTGCTGGACATAGTGAAGGCTTTCAACTCTTTCGATGGTCTCTAAAGTTATACCATACGGAACAAAGGTTTTTATTACAGGGTCTTCTTGTGCATAGTCCGGGTTGTTGGCGTTCAATATGTTTCTGTTTCTTATGTCAACAGATTTCTTGAGTATTTCAAGCCCTTGAGAAACTATTCCTAATGTCTCTCCAAACATGGCCTACCTTTTAATATCGTCTCTTTTGAAAAAAATTTAATACAAAAAGCCTTGAAGTTCTCTTAGCTTTTTTGCTGGGTCTTGGCTCTTCATTAAGCTTGTGCCTATCAAAAAGGCGTCCGCACCAAGATTTTCAAACTCAAGCACTTGCTCCCTTGTTTCTATCCCGCTCTCCACTACCACAAACTTAGCACCAAGCTCTTTAAGTTTTGGCACCAAGGCCCTTGATAGGTTAAGGTCGATCTTCAAAGTTTCCAGATCCCTGTTGTTTATGCCAATAATGTGGGCGCCAGCCTTTAAAGCCCTCTCTGCTTCTCTCAGATCAAAAATTTCCACAAGGGCAGACATACCAAGCTCCTTTGTACAGTTAATGAGTTCCTCCAAAACCCTCTGTTCAAGGGCTCTAACTATCAGCAAAACCGCATCCGCACCAAAGGCTTTTGCCTCAAGCACTTGCAATGGATCAAAGATAAAGTCTTTCCTCAGCAATGGTAGTGGGCAATTCTGCCTCACTTCCCACAGGTCCTCCAAGGAGCCCTTGAAGTATTTATCCTCAGTTAGAACCGATATGGCAACAGCTCCACCCTCCCAGTAAAGTTTTGCCTGCTCCTTTGGAGAGACCTCCTTTATAAGACCAGCGGAGGGGGATGCCTTTTTAACCTCCGCTATGATTCTTGTCCTACAATCCCTTAATGCATCCTCAAAACTGTAAAATCTTTCCCTTTTCTTAACCTTCTCCCAAAGAAATTCTTCGTATTCTTTATCCCTTCTGAGGGTTTGCCTTTTGTAAGAAAGTACTTTTTCGAGAAAGCTCAGGGATATATCCTCCTGTAGTTTTTACCTTCCTTTTTGTAGATTGCTTCCACGAAAAAGCCATTCTCGTATAGCTCTTTGTAGATTTCCTTTGCCTTTTGCTCTCCTTTTATAGCAAGAACTACACCGCATCTTGGATCTATCTCGTCCGGAATTGGGATAAGCTTAGCCCTTCCATTTAGATATTTCTCAGCCCTTGTACCTTCCGATATGGCAGAAAAGGTTATAAAGTGGTCTGGCTTTTCCGCAAATGGGTTCAACATTATCAAAATGTGCCTTAGATGCAATTTCACTCCAAGAGAGTGGAACTTTATCCAGTACCAGAGGGATGGCTCAGTTGCCTCGGAGACTTTTTTAACCTGTGCTATGACCTTGTCCCCTTCTTTTTTCAAGCTAAGAAGTTGATTGCCCGTTTGCTTGCACCAATTGAATATGTCCCTTTCAAAGCCCGGGTCCGTGGATATCACTGTTAGAACTTCGCCCTCTTTTAGCCTCTTTACGTTCTCGGATGTTATCACTATAGGCAAAGGACACATAAGACCACAGAGGTCTAAAACTTTTTCTTTTTCCCTTTCCAAAACCTCCATGGCAACACCTCACACTGCGATTTTTACTGTCTGTTCTTTGCTTTCAAAGCCCGTTATATAAAAGCTCAACATCTTGGCACATCTACTTAAATTCTCCTTTAGTTCTGTATCCATAAGCTGTGCAGGATGGTTAAGGTAGAAAACAACCAAGGCACTGCCCTCCTCTAAGCTCACTGGCACAGAAATGGTCAAACTGCTTTGGTCTATGATGTACTCTTTTGCAAAACTGTCCTTCAAAGGAAAGACATTTATAGCTTTTAGCTTGAACATTTCCTTTACACCATTAAGATATTCCTCTGGATTCTTACTGTTAAGCAACTCTAATAGTTTAAGTAGCGTTTCCTTCTGCCTTTTTTCCCTTTCAAGGACCGAAAGTTCCTCCTGAAGGCTTCTATATGCCCTCCTCAGTTCCAAAAAATACTTTCTATCCTTCTGAAGGCTCCTAAGCAACTCTACAGAGGAGGGAGAGATTCCCAACGCCAAAGTTAGAGGAAAAAACAAAAGCCCCTTCAAGCCAAAGTTATAAACGCCAAGGGTAGTAGCAGAAAGAACAGATATAAAGAAAGGCATGAGATTCTTGGGAAAGCTGAAGAAGGAGGGTACCAAAAGGGAAAAAATAGCCAAGGGTTCTCTCGAAAGTAAAGCCAAAGGTATGAGGAAGAAAAAGTCTATGTAATCGTTTAACCTTCTAAGTTTGAAAGAGTAAAAATAATTTACCAGAGCTACAGAAAGATAAAGGGAAGATATAACCACTACCACTGCCTTTTGGATGTATCCTGGAAGGTAAAGGAGAGCATGGAGCATAAAGAACAGAAAGAGCAGAAATCTTAAAAAGGTGATTAAGAACACCTTGTTTAACCACACGATACTAATATTATATCCTTGATGGAAAAGAAGATAAACATAAGCCTACTTTTGGAAAGCTTTCACAATTTGGAGAAGGCTTACGCAGACCTGAAAAAGCTTCTCTCTTTAGGCAAAGAAGAGTTTGTTAAGAACAAACTTATCCAGGACAAGGTTAGGGTAGATTTCAACTTGGCCTTTGAAAGCTGTATGAGACCCTGTAGACACCTTTCGGTAGTTTTTGGTCTAAAGACCTCCTCAAAGGATTGTTTGGTAAAACTTGGAGAAAAAATAGGCTACGAAGACCTTCAAACCCTTCAAGCCTTTATAGATTTTTACTTTAAATACAGGGACCTAAAAGAGTCGGTCCAGCCGGAGGAACTATACGACTTCTTGGAAAAGAACCTGCATGTTTTTAAGGATTATGCAAAGGCGGTTATAGAGTATGTTAAACAAACCACCGGTAATTATCTTCTCATAGACTTTGAACTTCTAAAGAAAAAGGCAAAGTTTGTTAAGGATTCTGTAAATAAAATAAACTTCGTCCTATCAGTTGGCCTGGAGGAGTTCAACAGAAAGCCTATGTATCACGACAGGGTCAAATACTTTTATCAGGTGGCTTACGATTCTCTCTTTGACATTTGCAAACACCTTGCACCAAAGTTTGGCATAAAAAAATTCGGTGATGATTGCCTTTTGAAGATGGTGGAAAGCGGTATAATCTCTCCCCAGTATTATCCAGTTCTGGTTAAGATGATGAACCTAAAAAACAAGCTTATAAGCACTTGGGATATAGATTTGGAAAACCTATACAAAGAGTTAATGGAACTCAAAGACTACTTTGAGCCACTGCTAAAGGAAATGTCCTCTTCCCTCAAAAGCCTGTTAGATAAAATCGCCAACCATCAAAAACAACTCCAACAAAACAGCCAAGGGCAAGAAAGGGACCAAAGGGGATAGCAAACTTCATGCTTTTATGTTTTATCAGTA
>JAEMPM010000101.1 GCA_022759285.1 Thermocrinis sp. | reverse complement strand
GGAAACCTCAGTCTATGGATGCCAAAAGTTGACATCTTCGAATACCTTCTGGGTAACTTTTCGTTTTCCATGGCTTTTAGATTATAGTTTAAGGTTGTTAAAATATTGCTTGATGATAAAAATATACGCCAGTTCAGCCTTTGGATTTACAGAACACTCGGTGGATGAGTTTGGAACGATCCCAAAAGACAGAATTTTATGGATTGATGTGGAAAAACCAACAGAGGAGGAGATATTTTGGCTTAAGAGTGCAGTTGGCTTTGAAATGCCGCCGAGGGAGGTCTTTGGAGACATAGAGATAAGCAGTAAATACAAGGAAGAAGGTGAAAAGATCTTTATGAATTTCTCTTTTGTTATTCAACAAAAGGAAGACATACTGGTAGAGCCTGTTTTTTTCTTCCTCAAAAGCAGGTTTATGGTAACCATCCGGTACAGAGATATACCGACCCTTTTGATTTTTCAAAGAAGGGTTGAAGCTCAGAAGCTTGTTTTCCAATTTCCAGAGGAGATGTT
Source organism: Thermocrinis sp. (assembly GCA_022759285.1). Classification (GTDB taxonomy): domain Bacteria; phylum Aquificota; class Aquificia; order Aquificales; family Aquificaceae; genus Thermocrinis. The sequence goes on along the minus strand of JAEMPM010000101.1, from coordinate 9,681 downwards.
TTCGCAGATCGTACACATAGAGGTAGATAGAATAGGAGACAGACTTGAGATCCTTGGAAGGCGTATAAGAAACCTCCGGAAGGAGGTCTTTGAAGAGCAAACGGAGGAGATCTTAAAAGATGTATCTTACTATGACGAACTGAATATAACCTTAAGGGAGGCAATAAATGAAAAGCTCAGAATTCTTTCCCATTTTGTAAAGAGCCCAAAGATCAACGCTCAAACCAAAAGAGAGATAAAGGTTATTCTTGAGGACCTTTATACACTCTTGGATTACACATCCTTTTACATGGACAAAATAGACAGCATACAGAGCACACTGATAGGTCTTATAAACATAAGGCAAAACGAAGCGGTAAAAGTCTTTACAGTCTTGGCAACCATCTTCCTACCCGCAACCCTTATATCAAGCATCTTTGGTATGAACTTTGAAAACATGCCGGAGCTTCATTGGAAGTATGGCTATGTATATTCCCTGGTCCTGATGGTTGTAACCACGGCAGTTCTCATCTTTTGGGTAAAGAGGAAGGGATGGCTTTAAGGAAACTTAAAGGAATTAAGATTGAAGATGTGCTTTTGGGCTCTATGATTTTGTTTGTGCTTCTTTACCCTCTAGTTATAGCAATCATCATATATAAATCAGATCAGCCCACGAAAGATGAGTTAGTGAATTCTGTGGTGGAATATTTCAAAGAGGGCAAATGTACCTTGGACGGTCCAAAGGGGCTAACAGTGGAAGATGGAGAGAATTTGGAAAAACTTACAACCCTATGCCAAAGGATAAACCAAGAGGGCTTTGAGCTGAGAAAAAAAGAACTTGCAAAGGGAAAAGCAATTCTGTATTACGGAAAAAAGGCAAAGGGTATGGAAAAAAAGCTGGTCATTGAGCTTACCTTTGAAGGAAACAAGCTCGCAGGTATAACAGAATACGAAAAAGAGCGTTGATGTGGGGGAACTTTTATAAAGATCCTTTTTGGGGTTTTCTCTGCAGTTGTGGTGAATTTTGTATGGCACGAGAGTCTTTAGCACTTGCCTTAAGGGACGATCTGTAAGGTATGGAAATTCGTCGTATAGAGGGAGTATTTTTACAGCACGCTTTGGAGACAGCCCAAGGGCTAAAAGCGGAGCACATCAGCAAGCAGATGAGCCTAAAGCTCTTGACCACTGTTCCGCCAACTCTCTTTGAGGCTTTTTCCGAGGGCAACCTTTTGGAAGGGCGTGTGGTCCAAACCCAAGGTAGAACCATAAGGGTGATGCTAAACAACCAAGAGCTTGTTGCAGAGAATCTGTCTGACCTTGAAATAAAGGAGGGAGATCAGTTAAAGCTTATGCTTGAAAGTAAAAATCCAATTACCCTGAAGGTTGTCTCCCTACAAAGAAGATTAAGCATAGAACAGGTTCTAAAGTTTGTGGTTGATTTTCAGGAAGAACCACCAATAAACTTGAACTTACAAGAACTCCAAGCACTGGTGAAGAACTCTGGGCTTTTTTACGAAAGAAAACTGTTGGACTTCTTTACAGGAAAGGTAGATTTGAAGAGTGTTCTTGAGGACACAAAGGCACAACTGCTCAGTAATATCCTTGACTTAGCGGGGCAAATTCATGGTGGGGAGGTTAAGGACATAAAAACTATAGACCAGTTGTTTCGGATGGTGCTAAAAAGAACAGAGAATCTAAAGGAAATAGAGAATCTCTTAAGGACACTCTATCTTGAGAACTTAAATCACTGGGAGTTTACGCATTTTGTGAGGTTCGTTGAAAGCATTGGAAAAAAGGAAATTTTGAAAGCTTTAGAAAAGGGAGACAAGGACACCCTCTTAATACTTTTGAGTAAAGAGCTAAAGAGCATAGAAAACACACCAGCAGGCAAGAGCTTTAGCTTAGCCTTTGAAAGGCTAAGGCAGTTTAGCCTTTTGGTAAGGGATGAAGAGCTTGGTAATCTTCTCAGAAGCTTTTTCGAAGCGGTGGAGAAAGAGGATATCGGCAGACTCAGAGAAATTCATAGAAAGCTTGAGAACTTCATAGAAGAGGGTAGAAGACTTTTGCCCTTTAGGGAGAAGATAGAGAAGGATGGCCTTGTATGGCTCCAGCAGTTAAACACCATCTCTCAGCTACAGAGGCTCATGGTCAATGAGGGCACAGTAGTGCTACCCTTTAAGTGGGAAAGGTACAAGGGTGGAATGCTAATAAGGACGCAAAGGAATGAATACAAGGTTTTTATAAACCTAAACTATCCAGAAGGTTTTGTAAGTGCCCTCTTATCAAGCCCGAAGACAGAGAAGGTAAAAGCCATAAGCTTAAACTTATACACCAACAATGAGCTTTTCTACAAAAAGATGAAGGAAAGAAAAGCCCTGTTGGAAAGTATGCTAAAAGAAGAGGGCCTTCAGCTCAGGGATTTAAAGCTAAACTTACTGCCTTCTTCTCAATCTTTGAAGGATGTGTTAAAGGAACATTTCTACGAAACAAATTTATATTTGGTGGTTTGAAATGGAGGAGAGAAAAAAGGCGGTAGCCCTCAGGTACGATCCAGAGAAGGACAAGGCACCCGTTGTTTTGGCAAAGGGCTACGGTGAGTTGGCAGAGAGGATCATAAAAATAGCAAAGGAAAAGAACATACCCATAGTAGAAGATAAGGACCTAGTATCAGCGTTGATAAGGGTGGAGGTTTTTGAAGAGATCCCACCCGAGCTTTACCGAGCGGTGGCAAAGGTTTTAGTTTTTATAAAGACGTTGAGAACTTAACTCATGTTCTGATAAGATCTGGAGGCAGAATAGAGATAGTACCTAAGCAGTTGATATACCTTAGCCATATACTGGCTTGCTACTCTCAACTTTTCCTCATCCCAAGCCATGAGCATATCCTCCAACAGAACCACCACCTCCTCTATATCCTTTGCCAACTCTTTGTCTGCAAACATGGGAGACAAGGAACTTAAAAATGGAAGAGACACTAAAGTCAAAGACAGGGACTCTAAGGCAAGTTCCAAGAGGTATGATTTTTTGTTTTCTTCCTCTAAAAATTCTATGTTGCTTAGAAGCTCCGAGAGCATTTCAAATATATCCAAATAAAAAAAGGATATACGCATGGAAACTTCGGAGGAAGGTCTTATACTCTTAGCATGCAGGATAATATTGACAGATTTTTCCTGCAACAGCACCAACTCTTCCAGCTTCCTTATGAAGTTATAGATGTATCCATCCATCACAGTATATACCTTGAAAGCTCCACGTCCTTTACAAGGTTTGAAAGCTTTGCCCTTACAAACTTGCTGTCTATTATTATACGTTGTCCAGCCAAATCCGGTGCGTTGAAGGATATATCCTCCAAGAGTTTTTCCATTATAGTGTACAGTCTTCTTGCGCCTATGTTTTCTGTACGGTTGTTTATCTCCTCTGCGATACTTGCGATCTCTTCTATGGCATCACTGGTAAATTCCAGATCCACGCCTTCCGTCTTTAAAAGCTCTGTGTACTGCTTTATCAAGGCGTTCTTTGGCTCTACCAATATGCGCACAAAGTCTTCCTTAGACAGAGGCTTTAGTTCCACCCTTATGGGGAATCTTCCCTGCAGTTCAGGAATTAGGTCAGAGGGCTTGGACATGTGAAAAGCACCCGCTGCAATAAAGAGTATATGGTCTGTCTTTACGGGTCCATACTTGGTTCTAACCACAGTTCCTTCCACTATGGGTAGGAGGTCCCTTTGCACACCCTCCCGGGAAACACCTGGGCCCACTCCCGGCGTTTTGATGGCGATCTTGTCTATCTCATCAATGAATATGATCCCAAAGTTCTCTGCCCTGAAGATGGCTTCTGCGATTATTTCCTCTTGATCTATGAGTTTTTCTGCTTCTTCTTGCTCCAGGATCTGAAGGGCTTCCTTTACTTTTACCTTTCTCTTTTTCCTATAAGATACCATGCCTCCAAGTAGGTTTCTAAGCTGGTCTTCCAACTCCTCCAAGCCCGGGGGACCTGCAATGCCTACAATTGGCGGTAGTTTTTCTTGAACTTCTATCTCTACGTACTTATCATCCAACTCTCCCTTGCGGAGCTTTTCCTTAAGGGAAGAACGACTGACGGTAGTTTGAGGAGCCACTGTCCCAAAACTGAGCTGTTGGGGGGTCAAGTAATCTAAGAGCCTTTCCTCCGCGTTCCTTTTTGCCCTTTCCCTCACCCCTTGCATCTTCTCCTGCTTTACCATCTGATAGGAAACCTCCACCAGTTCCCTTACCATAGATTCCACATCCCTTCCCACATAGCCCACCTCTGTGTACTTTGTAGCCTCCACCTTTATGAAGGGTGCCTTTATGAGTTGGGCAAGCCTGCGGGCGATCTCTGTTTTCCCCACACCCGTAGGACCTATCATCAAAAGGTTCTTTGGTGCCACCTCATCCCTCATATGGGGCGGTAGCTTTTGTCTCCTCCAACGGTTCCTGAGGGCTATGGCCACTGCCCTTTTTGCTTCCTCCTGACCTATCACATACTTACTCAGCTCCTCCACTATCCTTTTCGGAGTTAGCTCCTCCAAGATGGTAGTTAGTTCCTTAGCTTCCATTAAGAGCCTCCAGTTTTCTTCCTAGTATCAAGGGTTCTAACGAGTTTTTCAAGGTATGCGTCTAAGTTCTTGGGAAAGGGCTCCAAGCTAATGCTAAAGGGATACACTCTGTTTATCACACTTAAGGGTGGATTTCCTACGCCCATGGCGGGCACTATTTCCTTTGCTCTTCTCCTTCTTGCTTCCTCATAAGCCAAACGGTAAGCGGTCCTGAGGGCATCCTCCAGGTCAGAAAATCTCTCTATTTCATCACCCAGCTCATAGAGGACTATGTGTTTTGCACTTTTGCGGAGCAAATCCCAGTTCAACACCTCCTTTATGTAGGGCTTTCCATCCAGGTCCATAATTTCAATGCAGGAGAGATCTTCCAACTCAAAGGTTACGATATAGTAATCCACAAGCTCTCTGTCTGCATAAACATCTGGAAAAAAGAAAAACTCCACCTTAATAGAATAGTATAAGCCAAAAACTTTAAAATGTTATGGATGGTTCCATCTCAGTGGTTTTCCTCTGCCGAGAGGTATTTGACAAACCCAAAGAAGGCAGAGGAATCCTTCAAGGAGCTCCTTGAAAAGCATCCTGAACCTAAGAGCCTTTTGGATTACCTAAACGAAAGAAGGTTTATTCTCCTGTTGAGGCTTTTGGACCACTCCGAGTGTATGAGGAAGTTCCTCATCAATCATCCCACGGACTTTCAGAACGTTATACCAGGGCTTTGGTACGTTTCAAAGAGAAAGGAGGATTATTTGCGAGAGTTGGAGGAGTTGGTGAGCCCGCACTCGGAGGATAAAAAGTTTTCGGAAAAGTTAGCTTACTATCGCCATAGAGAACTTATGAGACTCCTTTCGAAAGAGTTTCTTGGCACCGCAAAACTTGAGGACATCCTCAGGGAGTACTCGGAACTTCCGGATGCCCTTTTGGAGCTTGCCTACAGAAAGTCCCTCTCGGAGGCGATTGACCTTTACGGGGAGCCTTTGGAGGAAGACCAAAAACCTGCCACCGCCTGCATAGTGGGGCTTGGAAAGCTCGGAAGTTACGAGCTCAATTATTACTCAGATATAGACATAATGTTCATACACTCCTCCGATAAGGGGAGGGCAGGAAAGCTAACTCTGAATGAATTTTTCAGCAAGGTATTTCAGAAGGTGGTAAGCCTTATGACAAGTATCACACCAGAGGGAAAGCCCTACGAGGTAGATTTGGACCTCCGACCCTTTGGTAAATCTGGGCCCATATCCATGTCCCTCAGAAGCGCGGAGCTCTACTACGAGAGCTACGGTAGGATATGGGAAAGGTTTGCCCTCCTTAGGGCTCGCTACAGTGCAGGAGACCCAGAACTCTACAGAGCCTTTGAAAAGGAAGTAAAAGAGCCCTTTGTGTTTAGAAAATCCATAGACTATAGGGTACTGGAGGAGATAAGGCTAATAAAGGCTCAGATCAATGCTCAGGCAAAGAAAAGGCTCTTAAATAAGATAAACGTCAAGACGGGAGAGGGTGGCATAAGGGAGGTGGAGTTTATGGTGCAGGCTATGGTTTTGCTCTTTGGAGGAAAGTTTCCCTTCCTAAGGGAGAGCAACACCATAAGGGCTCTGTGGAAATTACACCAAAAGGGCGTTTTTTCCATGGAGGAGGTGGAATTTTTAGAGTCCGCCTATGTGTTTTTAAGGAAGTTAGAGCACCGGATCCAGATGAAAAACTGCACACAAAATCACGCCTTTAGCCCACAGGAGGTACCTCTCTTAGCCAAGCTCATGGGCATGGATGTGGAGGAGTTCCAGCGCAGGTTTCAAGAATACACCAAGAGGATAAGCCAAATGTTTTATAACATGCTTCCCGCACATGAGGAGAAGGAGTTGGATCCTCTAATGGCGTACCTTCTGGAGGGAGACCAAGAGTCGGGGAAGGAGCTTTTGGCTTCCTTGGGCTTTAAAAACCCTACAAGGGTTTTTAATATACTCCTGAACTATGTGCAGGGAAGCTTTGGAATAAGTCTATCCTCGGAGGAAAGAAAACAGTTCTACGAACTTCTTCCTCAGATGGTGAAGATGATGGCAAGCACGCCGGATCCAGATGAAACCCTAAACAACTTTGACAAATTCTTTTCTAACCCAACAGGTAGGAGGGTGATCCTCAGCAATTCCAGGGAGGACTTTAGAAAAAGACTGTGCAAGGTGTTTTCCCTATCCTCTTATCTTTCCACTCTTATCAGCAGAAATCCAGACCTGGTAGAAGATGTGCTAACTTTATATCAGGATTACCCAGACCAAAACAGATTAGAAGAAGAGTTTGAAAAATACAAGGAAAGGCTACCTTTGAGCCCTGAGAATTTATTTAGGAGGTTCAAAACCGTTTGGGAAGTGCGGAATGCTTTAGTTTATTTAGTAAAGCAAGAGGACAGATACACAAAGCTTGAAAAGTTCTTTCTGAGTCTTAGCGAGCTTGCAGACTTTTTGATGAAAAAGCTCTGGCAGTTTTCGGATGGTGTATGCCTTTATGCCCTTGGAAAGTATGGTAGTCAAGAGCTAACGATAGGTTCAGACCTTGACCTTGTTTTTGTGGCAAAATCGCCAAGCTTTGAGGAGATCAAATTAGCCCAGCAGATGATCAAGTTCATCACCCTGCATACCTCAGAAGGATACCTTTACAAGTTGGACTTTAGACTGAGACCTATGGGCAGTAAAGGGGAGCTATTGCCATCCATAGACTTTTACAGGGACTACTTTGAAAAGAGTGCCCGCACGTGGGAGAGGATTGCATGGACACGGGCAAGGTTCATAGTGGGAGACACAGCCCTAAGGGACGAGTTTGAGGAGGTTATAGAGAACTTTCTTTTCAGCAAACCCATAACGGAGAAAGAAATCAGGGAGATAAGAGACATGCGCTTTGCCTTGGAAAGCAATGCAAAAAAAGACAAAGAGCTGATAGATATAAAGTTCGGCAAGGGTGGTCTCATAGACGGAGAGTTTTTAATCCAGCTTTACATACTGAGAGAAAAACTCAGAGAGCCCTCCATGATCAGAGCCTACAGGATTTTAGCTCCAAAGCACTCCCTTTTGAGGGAGGCTTTTGAAATATACATGTTCCTTAGATTGGTGGAAACGAGACACAGGCTATCCAAAGAGCACGGCGGTTCTGTGCTTAACAAAAAAGACAGAGAGAGGGTTGCCAGCTCTCTAAATATGTCTTTTGAAGACTTTGAGGACAGACTAAGAGAAAGCCTAAAAAGAATGCGGGAGATATTCTTGGAGGTTTTCGAGGTATGAAAAGAAAAGACTTAAAACCGATCGCCAAAAGGATAAAACTCTTTTTGATGGATGTGGACGGTGTGCTCACCGATGGAAGGCTATACTACACAGAAATGGGCGAAGAGATAAAGGTTTTTGATGTTAGGGATGGTTTGGGAATAAAACTACTGCAAAGGTCGGGCATCGAGGTAGGAGTTATCTCTGGACGCTCTTCAAAAGCCCTGCTTAAAAGGCTCGAGGAACTTGGTATTGAAGAGGTTCATACTGGCAGGAACGATAAGCTGGAGGTTTTGGAGAAAATTCTCAAGGAAAAGAACCTAAAGGCGGAGGAGGTTGCTTACGTGGGAGATGATTACCTGGATGTACCAGTTTTAAAGGTGGTGGGCTTTCCTGCTACTGTGAAGGATGCACCACCCTTGGTAAAAAGGTATGCCCTTTATGTATCAAAAAGGGAAGGGGGCAGGGGTGCAGTCAGGGAAATTGCGGAGTTTTTGCTAAATTTGAGGGGAGAGTTAAAAGAACTTTTGAAGGGCTACCTATGATAAAGATCGTGCTTCTTTCCCTGCTTTTGGTTTTTATGGCATACTTTGGCAGCAGATGGATAAATTCTTACGAAGTGATCTCAAAGCCTACTAAAGAGGCGAGCCTTTTGAAAGGGGTTGAGGTTAAAGTCTTTGGTGGAAAGGGGGAGGAGTGGCGGGTTTATGGCAGCAGAGCCAGACTTGAGGACAGCAAGATTTTTATGGAAGATATATTGCTCCAATCAGAGGAAACTACCTTAACCGCAAAGAATGGTTCCATAGATAGGGACACGGGCGAAGGCTACGTGGAAGGAAACGTGGTTTTGCGGACAAAGGATGGAGTTTTTAAAACAGACAGGGCGGAGTTAAAGCTAAAGGAGGGGTTTGCCTACGGAAATGGAAAGGCAGTCTTTGAAGATGGTCGCAACGTGGTGGAAGGAGTAGGATGGTATGTAGAATTTAAGCCTATGAGGGTTATAATAAATCAAGCTAAGGTTAAACTGCAATGAAAAGCCTACTTGTTCTGCTAGTACTGTTTATTTTTGCTTACTCTCAGCCTATATTGGCAGAGGCTGACAGGATGGTCTACGAAAAGAACAGCATAATTTACATAGGGAATGTTAAAATGACCAAGGGCAATGAGTTACTTACCGCCGATAAAGTGATAATCTACTTGGATGAAAACAAAAAAGCAAACTCTGCAGAAGCAGAAGGTAAAGTTTTCTACACGGATGGAAAGAGGATCGCAAAGGCAGATAAAGCATTCTATGACTTCAAAAAGGATATTGTACAACTTATAAGCAACGCAAAGGTAGAGGAAGGTTCCAACTTTGTGGAAGCAGACGAGATCATCTACTACAGAAAGGAAGAAAGGGCTATAGCAATAAGCAAAAACAAAAAGGTCAGAAGCTTTTATGTGGAAGAGAAGGAGAAAAAATGAACAAGAGCCAGCTTATAGATAAAGTTTCAAAGGAGTTTAACTTAGATAGGGCGAGCGCAAAACAGCTTGTGGAGTGCATTTTAGAAAGCATAGTGGAAATCCTAATGAGTGATAAAAGGATAGAAATGAGAGGCTTTGGTGTTTTTAAACTGAAAAAACTAAAAGGTACCTTTGTGAAAAATCCAAGGAATGGGATAGAGTTTTTTGTAGGAGAGAGATACACCGTTAGGTTTAAACCTTCAAAAAAGCTATTGGAAAGGTTCAATGAGAGGGCTTAACCTTTAACGTTGCTATCCTTTTTTAGCTTTTGCAAAAACTTTTTGGCATTCCACTTGTTAGGATAAAAAAGATTTGGATTTTTATTATTGAAAATGAAACTCATTTGATATATATTTAAGTGTATGCAGGAGGACTTGGAGA
>JAEMPM010000081.1 GCA_022759285.1 Thermocrinis sp. | reverse complement strand
GTTTACTCTATAATTAATTACCCAATCATGAAGTTGGAAAAAAATCTTTCACTTTCTAGGTATACCACTATAGGTATAGGAGGAATAGCAAAGTATATGGCTTTTCCAGAGAATGCAAAGCAGATAAAGGAATGCCTTAAAATAGCCCAGTGGGAGGATATTCCTCTCTTTGTTTTGGGTAGGGGTGCAAACACCATCTTTGGAGACTTTGAAGGCATAGTGATCAATACAAAGATGCTGAGAGATTTGAAAATAAAGGAGCAAGATGGAGGTTTGGAGGTCACAGTCCAGGCAGGCGTTCCTTTAAACACTTTGGTAGAGCTCGCGGTCAAGGAAAACTTGGAGGGTATTTACAGACTGGTGGGCTTTCCCGCTACTGTAGGTGGAGCAATTGCTATGAATGCAGGAGCATTCGGTTATGAAATTTCCCAGCATTTAAAAGCGGTAAAATTTCTCTCCTATGAAGGTGAAGAAATTCTTTTAAAAAGAGAAGATCTTAACTTTTCCTACAGAAGTTCTCCTTTCCCTTCTATGGGTATAATTTTGGAAGCAGTATTTTTCTTTCCCAAACTGAATTATAGTGCTTACGAAGAGTATGAAAGGATAAGGAGCAAAAGGAAAGAAAGTCAGCCCATTCAAATGCCCACTGCGGGTTCTACCTTTAAAAATCCACCCATTGACAGTGCAGGACGACTTTTGGAAAAGGTAGGAATGAAGGGCTACAGGGTTGGGCGAGTTGCTTTTTCGGAAAAGCATGCAAACTTTTTAGTAAACTTAGGTGGAGCTGTCTTTGAGGATGTTGTTAAAATTATCAATCACGCAAAGAAAAGAGTTTTTGAAGAGTTTGGCATTGAACTTGAAGAGGAGGTGAGGCTAGTTGAAAGTAGTAGTGCTTATGGGTGGAAGATCAGCGGAGCGTGAAATATCTCTGAGAACTGGCGAGGCCATCTTAAAAGCCTTAAAAGAGCTAGGTTGTGAAGCTATAGCTTTAGATTTAGAAGAAAACCTCTGTGAAAGGCTAAGAGAAATAAAGCCAGACAAGGTTTTTATAGCATTGCACGGTCCTTACGGGGAGGATGGAAGGGTGCAAGGACTTTTGGACATTCTAGGCATTCCTTATGTAGGTTCTGGTGTGCTGGGTAGCGCCTTAGCTATGGACAAGGACTTTACAAAGAAAATTCTCAGGTTTCATCAAATTCCTACGCCCGATTGGATAGCAGTAAGGAAAGGAGAAGAAGTATCTTGGGACCGCTTTCCTGCAGTGGTTAAGCCTGCCGACCAAGGCTCAAGCGTTGGATTGTTTGTAGTAAATGATGAAAAAGAGTTAGAAATTGCTATAGAGAAACTCTGGAGCATAACTCAAAAGGTTCTGGTAGAAGAGTTCATAAAAGGCAGAGATATTACCGTAGCTATATTAAAAGATGAAGCGTTACCCCCCATAGAGATAAAGCCCAAAAAGGGTATATACGACTACGAAAGTAAGTACACAAAAGGAATGAGTCAGTATGAATTCTTGGAAGACGAAATACTGGCAAGAGAATTGCAAGAGTTAGCACTGCGTTCCCATAGAGCCCTGGAACTCAAGGACCTATCCCGGGTTGATTTTAGGGTATCTGATGAAGGTAAGCCCTTTGTTTTAGAAATCAACACCATACCAGGTATGACAGAGCTTAGCCTTTTCCCTATGGCTTGTAGAAAAAAAGGCATTAACTTTAACAGAATGATATCTATGTTAATATTTTAACCTGTAGCTATGAAAAAGGAGGGGAAGAGAAGGTGGGTATCCATTCTTGAGATCACATTAGCTTTAGTATGGTTAATTGCTATGGCACTTGCTGGTTTTTTCTTTCCTGGTTTTTTGACCTCTCTTTCAACGTTCAGAATAAAGGAGATTCATATATACGGCACTAATAGCATTTCTCCTTCTGTTATTTCCTCAAGCGTTTATCAAGTTTCAAAAAACAATTGGCTTTTTTTGGACTCCAAGAGGCTTTTGGCAAAAGCTAACGAATTAACAAACAATTCTTTGGAGAGTGTAAAAATAGAAAGAATACCCTCTTTGGATGGTGCCCGTGTGAATATTTATGTTCAGGAAAGAGTTCCCATAGCCTCTGTGGTGTGTGATAACAGTCTTATGATGATAGACAAGCAAGGAGAGCTTTTTTACAACCCAGCTATGGAAGGCAAGTTACCCACTATATATACATTTTCCTTTGACTATGTAAAAAAACATTACACCAATTTAAATAATTTAGTAGAGTCAATTAAAAGCATAGGTTTAAGCATTAATGAAGTATATGTTACCGATAAGAATACCATTATTTATGTATCGGGCGGAAAAATGATCCTGCCCCCACTTAGCCGGATATCTCCGTTAATTCTTGATAGGATGAAAAAAATTTATAATAAAATTGAGATGGGGAAAATGGATGTTCTTATAACTTCTGGAAATATAGCGGTGATAAGGGAGGAGAAATAAAGACATGAAGGTTGTAGCTTCCTTAGACCTTGGCACCAGTAAAACCGTGGCCCTCCTTGCGGAGATAGACAGCTACGGAGATATGCACATTATAGGTGTAGGAGAGGTGCCAAGCAAGGGTATAGAGAAGGGGCAAATAACACGGTTGGACCTGGCGGTTGCCTCTATACTAAAGGCTATGAAAGAAGCCCAAGAAATGGCTGGTGTTAAGTTAACCTCTGTAAACCTTGGAATATCCTCCCCTGTTCTAAAAAGTCAAAACGAAAGGGACACGATAAACGTATCGCCACAGCCAGTAGAAATAGACGAAAGTCAAATAGAAAGGTTGTTAGAAAGGGCTACCACAAGGGCAAAGGAAGAAGGCTATGAGATAGTAAGTGCAATTCCAAGAAAGTTCACATTAGATGACCAGGAGGGAGTTCTAAATCCCGTAGGGCTTTTAGGCTCAAAGCTAACTGCAGAGGTGCACCTTATAAAGGTAGGCACAAGCCTTCTAAAAAACGTTGAAAAAGCCGTCCTCTCAAGTAATTTAACCATAGCGGGTAAGTATCCTTCCATCCTTGCCAGTGCTGAAGCAGTTTTATCACAGGAGGAGAAAGAAGAAGGTGTGTTGCTTTTAGACATGGGAGCAGGACTTACGGACTTTATACTATTTGTGGAAGGCTCCCCCGTGCTAACTGGTACAGTGCCTATGGGAGGAAACAGCATCACCAAGGACATAGCCCACTTTATGAAAATAAACATAGAACAAGCGGAAAGAATAAAAATAGAACATGGCTTTGCCTTGGCGGACATGGTTAATGAGTCAGAAAAAATAAAGGTAAAACCAAGAGGAGAGGATAAAGAAATTATGGTTGGGAAAAGGGAAGTTTCTGAGGTTATACAGATAAGATTGGAGGAAATAGCAGACAAAGTTCTTGAACAGATAAACAATCAGGGAATAAATTTGTCCACAATAAACGCAGGGATTGTTTTAACTGGTGGTTCTTCAAAGCTTGCAGGCATAAAAGAGTTTTTTGAAAGATATACTGATCTGCCGGTTAGGATAGGTAGTCCAACGGGTGTTATAGGTTTGAGGGAAAGAGTTCAGGATCCTGCTTATGCCACCGCAGTAGGCCTGCTTAAGCTAAAGCCCCAATTGGTGCCCGGCTACTCTTTTAACCATAACCCAGAAAGTTTGGGTAAGGAGGGTAAAGTTAAGCTTGGTTCTCTACTGGAAAAAATAAAATCCTTCTTTAAGGAGGTACTATGATGGAAGTAGTAAATCCAACGAGGATAAAGGTCTTTGGAATAGGGGGCGGTGGGTCCAATGCGGTAAATAGAATGTACTTGGATGGTATTGAAGGTGTGGAGCTTTTTGCAATCAATACGGATATACAACATCTGGCTTCTCTTTCTGTTCCTAATAAAATACAGATAGGAGAAAAAGTCACTCGGGGTTTGGGTGCAGGAGCAAGACCTGAGGTAGGAGAGCAAGCAGCTTTGGAGGATATTGACAAGATAAAGGAGGTTCTAAGAAACACAGACATGCTATTTTTAGCGGCGGGCTTGGGTGGTGGAACTGGAACGGGTGCTACGCCAGTAATCGCAGAGACAGCTAAGGAAATGGGTATTCTTACAGTGGCAGTAGTTACAAAACCCTTTAACTTTGAAGGACAAAAACGCATGCAAACTGCTTTGGAAGGTTTAGAAAGGCTGAAAGAGGTAGTTGACACATACATAGTCATAAATAACCAAAAATTGGTGGAGGTGGCGGAAAAGAACTTTAGCATAAAGGATGCCTTTAAGATGGTTGATGATGTGCTTTCCAAGGCAGTTAGGGGTATAACCAGCATAGTGGTGACACCAGCTCTGATAAATGTAGATTTTGCAGATGTGCGCACTGTGATGGAGAAGGGAGGGCTAGCTCTTATAGGTATGGGTGAAGGAAGAAAAGATATTGCCCTAGAACAGGCTATTGCCAGCCCGCTTTTGGAGGGAAACACAGTTGCTGGAGCAAGAAGACTGCTGGTAACCCTCTGGGTAAGTGAGGACGTGCCTTTCAAAGATGTAGAGGAAACCATAAGCAGAATAAGAGAATCTGCTCATGATGATGCACTGATCATATTTGGTGCTGTATTAGAAAACGATAAAGAAAACTTTATGCGCGTGGCAGTCGTGGCTACGGACTTTGAAAACGCGGTTCAGCAAACGCAATTCCGCGTTATCAAGAAGGAACAAAAGCCCCTTCAAAAGGTAGTTTCTGAACCCACGGTGGAACCCGTCCAACCTGATATAGAGGAGTTACCGGCTTATCTCCGTAGAAAAAAGAGAATCTAAGATAGCATGGTTTTTAAAAAAATCAATGTTATATGATGAATGAGTAAGATCAAACCCAAGGTGTAGTATAGCTTAGTATGTTTGTCTATCCATCGCAGTATGATTTGGAAAAGTGAAAATGCAAACAGGACAGCAAAAACTACATTCATTACTTGCAAAAGGTAAGCTTCTCTCTTTTTCTTCTCAGGAACGAAAAGCTTTGATACGGTTAATTCGTAAGTCTTAAACTTGGTAAGATAGTATTTATCGTCCTTTTTAACGACCAAGGAACCGTCTTCTAAAATCAGCTTATCGCCTTTAAACTGAGCCTGTTTTGCGCTTACCGAAGAGTCAGCAATTTTGAGAAAAACGCTCTTTAAAAGGTCTCCTTCTCTTTTCTCAATTCTTATAGTTATTTCGCCAAAGGTGTAAAAACTCTTCTCAGGAACTGTTTTCATAACCTCCGTGTAATACTTATAAACAAAAAGTTTTCTTATATACGACACATCCTCTTGCCTTATGAAGTAGCCTACAAGCAAAACAGAAAATAGCAAAGGAGAAGATACTAAAAAAAGCTTAAGAAATAAAATCTTTGGATCTATACCAAAAGAAGCCAAAACACTCAATTTTTTAGACTCTTTTAGTTCAAAAATTAGCCAACTGGAGGAAACAAAAAAGGAGGATGGTAAGAAGTAACTAACAAAATACAAAAACCAGAGAGCCAAAAAGGTGAAAGACTCTACAAAGGGAGTTTTAAAAAGAACTTGATCTAATTGAACAAGCTGAATAAATAAGAATAAAGAAGACAAAACTATGCTTATTAGAAGTGCTAATCTTACCACCTTCCAGCTTAGAAAGCTGTACAGCATCAAGGCTTTAATTTTTTCTTTAGTCTCTCTTTTTGTCCTGGCTCACCTCTTTTGCCCCCTTCCAAAAGTTGCCAGGACTTTCTGTAAGCGTCCAGGGCTTGATCTTTTTTGTTTAACTTCATCAGAACATCCCCCATATGTTCCCATATTACAGGATCTTCCTTTTCCTTTTCAAGGGCTTTTAGTAAAAGCTCGTATGCCCTCTGGTATTGTCCTTTGTAATAAAGTACCCATGCGTAGCTGTCAATGTATGCAGGATTTTCTGGGTCCTTGCTAAGTGCCTTTAGTATGAATTCTTCTGCCTCTGATAGCCTTGCATCCTCATACCACAAAAGGAGGGAGTATCCAAGATGGTTAAAGAGCTCAGGATCATCGGGATTTAGCTTTATGGCTTCCTTCAGGTTCCTTTCGGCGTCTACTATCCTTCCTAACCTGTCCAAAATGATAGCTTTTAAGAAGTATCCTCTGTAATCCCTGGGATTTAGCTCTATTGCCTTATCCGCAAAGTGCAAGGCTTCTTCGTTTTTCTCCTGCTCGCTCAAAAGATTCGCCATAAGCAAATTAAGGTCCGGATTGTTTGGTTCTAACTCCAAAGCCCTCTTAATCAAAGCCTCAGCCTTCTTGTAGTCCTTCTGGTCCACATAAGCCACTGCGAGTCTTTCCATGATTTTGGTGTTGTTAGGATACCGTTCCAGAAGCTTTTCGTAAACCTTCAAAGCTTGGTCCATTTTTTTGTTTGCTTCAAGGGATACGCCGTAAGCCAAGGCTACATCTAAGTTATCTGGATCTTGAGAGTAAAGCTCCCTTGCCAGCTCCTCTGCCTCTCTAAAGTCTGAAGTTTTTATTAGAAGGTAAATGTATCTTAGCTTGTAGCTCTGCTCCGGATAGTAATCAATAAGTTTTTTATAAACATCCTTGGCATCCTGAAAGCGTCCGGTTATTGTGTAAAGGTTTGCGAGCCTTTCAAGGGCAGTACGATTTGTAGGTTCCTCCTTCAGCACACCCAAGTAAAGACTTTCAGCCTTTGAAAACTCTTTTTCACCTTCGTAGATACTTCCCAAGGTGGTAAAGCCTGCCTCAAAAGTCTTTTTTACTTGCAAGGACTTGTTTAAATACTCTATGGCTTTTTCCCTTTCACCCTCGGTTAGATAAATCCGAGCTAACATATAGTAGGGTAAGGGGTTATCCACCGCCAAATTTACCAACTTTTCCAACACTTCTTTTGCATCTTGTAGACGGTTTCTCCTTATGTATTCGTCTGCCAAGAAAATCATGATCTCCTTGGAGTTTGGATTCG
Organism: Thermocrinis sp.; assembly: GCA_022759285.1. GTDB lineage: Bacteria > Aquificota > Aquificia > Aquificales > Aquificaceae > Thermocrinis. The sequence goes on along the minus strand of JAEMPM010000081.1, from coordinate 3,278 downwards.
CTCTGTAGCCCTCCTCCAAAGCTTCCAATGCTTTTTGACGATCTCCCTTGAGAATATAGATACTGTGAAGTACCAAGTAGGGCTCTTTATCTCGAGGATATTCCCTTTTAAACTTTTCCGCATAGACAAGGGCTTCTTGGAATCGTTTTTGCATCACTAAAAGCCTTATGGTATCCACATACAGGGTGGGAGTAGGAGCCTTTTGTAAAGCTCTAAGACAGAAGTTTACTGCCTCTTTGGGCTTATTCTCTTGCAGATACCTGCAGAAGACATAATCCCTGTAAGGATTGTAAGCAAAGGCAAAGTATATAAAAAGAAAGAGAAAAAACAAAAGCTTCATGAGAGCATACTTTTATGGATTAGCACAGGAACTTCCACCTTTCTGAGAACTTGAGAGGATGTGCTACCAAGTAGCACACGCTTGAGACCCGAAAGTCCCCTACTGCCCATCACCAAAAGGTCGTAATCGCCTTCCTTTACAAACTCCACTATGCCATCGACGGTATTACTGTGCTTTTTCACCACAAGCTCTGCCTTCCATCCCTTTTCTTTAGCCCTTTCCAAGAGGGAATTGAGATAACTAATTTTTTCCTCTTCTATCTTTTTGACTAGTCCTTCCGTTAAAGCGTCCACCATTGGTAGTTCTATGGTTTCTTCCACATGCAAAATGGTCAGCTTTCCATCCTCTTCTGGTAGAATTAAGTTGAGGAAAAATTCAAAGGCAGATTGGGCATGCTTTGAAAGGTCGTGGGCAAAGCATACCTTCTTAAAGCTCTCTAGGGCTTTCCCCTTCAAGACCAAAAGGGGTTTGTGGCAATACCTTGCCACCCTCTCAGAAGTAGAACCTACCAAAATCCTTTCTACCAAACCCTTGCTGTGACTCCCCAGGATTATAAGGTCTGCCATCTCCTCCTTTGCCAATATAACCTCCGACGGTTCTCCTACATCCACTACTATATCCACTGACAGTTCCGCTAAGAAATTCCTCAGGGCTTCAAGGCGCTTTTTGGCGGATTCAATACTTTGGGTTTCTAACTCTGTCAATTTGGAAAGGTCAATGGGACTAATTCCGAAACTTTCAGGGTATGGAAGGTAGATAAGAGGAGGTACTGCGTGCAACAGGATCACGTTAGCGTTGTGCTTAAGAGCCAAGGATTTGGCTAATTTCAAGAGAGGGTTTGTTATGTCAGTAAAATCCACGGGAACTAAAAATTTCATCTTCACACTCCCAGTTTTAATTTTACCACCTCCCATAGATAAGGAAAGAGGTTCGGAGTGCCCGCCACAACATCAGTACCGTTGTTTAACCCCTTTGTCAGCTCTGCTATACCTCCCGCCTCTTTTACAATAACCATTCCCGCAACCACGTCCCAAGGGTTCAACTCAAACTCAATAAGCCCGTCAAAAACTCCCTCTGCCAGAAAGCAGAGGTCAACAGCCGCTGCGCCCGGTCTTCTCATAGACCCTACCTTTTCAAAAACCTCCTTAAAGATCTCCCAGTAAAGGTTTAAGTTCCTTTTTGCCCTTGAAGGAAAACCATAAGAGACAGACATTCTTCTCAGTTCCTCCCTTGTGCTTACCTGAATTCTTTTGCCATCTTTGTAGGCACCAAGCCCCTCTCCCGCGTAATAGAGACTGTTAAAGTAAGGGAGATAGACAGCACCCACAACGGGTTTTCCTTCCAACACCAAACCCACTGACACACCAAAGATGGGAAAACCACACAAAAAGTTCTTTGTACCATCCAGAGGATCTATATACCAAACAGCCTCTCCAGAGATAGATCCACCGTCTTCCTCTCCTATCACCGAGTGACTGGGAAAATGCTTTAGTATGTAATCTCTTATTCTCTCTTCCGCTTTCTTGTCTGCTTCGCTTACCACATCCTTTTCGCCCTTGAAATAAACCTGGTCGGATAGAAGTTTGCGAAAGTACTCTCTTAGCACTAGACCGCCAATTAAGGAAGCCTCTTTTGCCACCTGAAGAAAGTTTTCCAAGCCCATCAAGGTAAAATATTATCACACATGAAAAAAGTCTTAGTTTGGGGCTTAGGAGTAAGCGGAAGGTCTGCCATTGAACTTTTAAAGAGTAAAGGTATTGAGGTCTATTGGGGCGATGATAAAGATAATGTGGATTTTAGGGAGTTTTTGAAGGTTGTGGATACGGTGGTTCTCTCACCGGGTATTCCCCCAAGCCACCCTCTTTGGACGGAAGCACAAAAAAAGGAGATAGAAGTTATCGGAGAATTAGAGTTAGCATGGAGGTTCTTTGAGGGAAAAGCAATAGCTATCACTGGTACTGATGGAAAATCCACGACTACAAGGCTAACCTACCTTATGTTGAGTTCTTATTTTGACAATGTGGAAGAGGGTGGGAACATTGGCGTTCCCTTTTCGAATATAGTCCTAAAAAACTCAAAGAGCTTGGCGGTATTAGAGGTTTCTTCCTTTCAAGGTAAAACCTTAAATACCTTTCACCCTGTAGGTGGAGTCTTTTTGAACCTCTCTCCAGACCACTTAGATTGGCATCCCACCTTAGAGGACTATCTACATAGTAAATACAACATCTTTGCAAGACAAACGGAAGAGGACTTTATAGTGTTAAACGAGTTCCAAAAGGAAGTGGTAGAAACACCCACAAAGGCACAAAAGATCTTCGTAGGGCAGAGGGATGCCTTTATCAAGGATGGCAAGGCCTACCTTTTTGGGGAACTGCTTTTTGAATTGGAAAAACTCAAGCTCTTTGGTCTTCATAACGCATACAATCTTCTGTTTGCCTCCGCTATAGCAAAGAAGATGGGTGTGCCCACCGAGAACATCCGGGAGGTTGCCTACACCTTTAAGGGACTCCCTCACCGTTTAGAGTATGTGGGAGAGATAAGGGGTGTAAAGGTTTATAACGACTCTAAGGCTACTACACCCCATGCCCTTCAGTCTGCTTTGGAAAGTATGCCCGATGGCAAGGTCATTCTCATCGCAGGAGGAAAGGATAAGGGATTTAACTTTGAGGAACTTCTACCGCTGGTTAAGAGAAAAACAAAGGCTTGCTTTTTGATAGGGGAGGCAAAGGAGAAAATGGCAAAAGCTTGGAACGATGCTTATCTTTGCAACGGACTTGAGGATGCGGTAGAGAAGGCCTTTGAGTTGGCAAAGGAAGGAGATATTATCCTCTTTTCGCCCGCCTGTGCATCCTTTGATATGTTTAAGGATTATAAAGAGAGGGGAGAAGTTTTTAAAAGGCTCGTATTGAGCTATGTTGAGAAGTAGTTTACCTGAGCT
>JAEMPM010000070.1 GCA_022759285.1 Thermocrinis sp. | reverse complement strand
TCGCAAACATATCAGCGGGCTTCAAAGATGAAAAACTTCCTTTTTATTAAATGATCTTAAGAACATAAAGAGTTAGCAGCAAACATGCAAAGAATATAACAGCACCGTAAATTTTATAAAGCCATGTGTTTGTCCTATAATAACCTGCGTCCACTTGCCTTATGGTCCTATAAAAGTTCACTGTACCAAGTATGAGTGTGAACAGTCCTATGAATATTATGAAAATTCCCACACCGGCAAGAGCACTGTGATCACCTTTCAGAGATATGTTGAAAACCTTCTCTAACTGTTGTAAGAAAAATTCAAACTTCTCTATAACAAAGCCAAAGACTATTAAAGCTATAGAAGTTCTTACCCATGCAAGGAATGTTCTTTCCACAGCCATATAGATCCTTGGGTCAATGGTCTCCTTTGGGGACACCTCTATACCTCCTTCTATGTATTTTATGTCAAAGTGAAAGATGATAATGCCTACGATTATAAGAAAAGTACCTATTATGGATAAAACTACAGCTACATTTTCCAAAAATGCGGATACATGTATCCTTTGTGTTATATCCGCAAGTACCTCTAATTTCCTCAAGGAAACCGCAAAAGACAGGGTGTAAAGGGAAAGCCTTATATAAGCTAAGTACGTTCTTTCAACGGACATATATATACGGGCATCCTTTGCAGAGGGAAGATGTTTAGCTATAAGCATGTCAAGATTATATATATTAAACCTTCAATCTGCTAAAGAAGAGCTTAGCAAGGACAAGAACAAAGTATAATTTCCATGCTATAAAGGGGGAATAGCTTATATGGGGGACTTACCTTCTGAAATTTCAGGGTTATCTTTAGAGGAAGCCAAAAAACGGCTAAAGAAGTATGGCTACAACAGAGTTGAAGAAAGAAGCAGACTTGCAGATTGGGAAATCTTCCTAAATCAGTTTAAAAATCCCTATACCATTCTTCTCTTATTTACCGCTATGCTGTCTACCTTTTTAGGTGAAAGGACAGATGCTCTAATTATCGTGGGTATAGTTCTAACTGGAGGGCTCTTGGATTTTTGGCAGGAAAGACAAGCTCATAGGGCTGTAGAAAAGCTACTTTCAATGGTGAAAGTTCGTTCAAGTGTAATAAGAGACGGCAAAGAGATGGAAATCCCTGCGGAGGAGATTGTCCCAGAGGACATAGTGATCCTACGGGCAGGCGATATGGTTCCCGCGGAAGGAGTTCTTATTAAGGAAAAAGACCTTTTTGTGAACGAAGCTTTGATGACGGGAGAGGCTTATCCTGTAGAGAAAAAGGTGGGAGATTACCTCTACATGGCTACCCATGTGGTCAGTGGCTTTGGAATTATGAAGGTTTTAAAAACAGGTAAAGATACCGAATACGGAAAGATAGTTGAGAAATTAAAGCTTGGTAAAGGAGAAACAGACTTTGAACGAGGTCTTAGACATTTCGGTTATGTGCTTTTAGAAACCGCAACCATACTTATACTTTTGGTGCTGACTATAAACACCTACTATGGAAGAGGGGTTATCAATTCTCTACTCTTTGCCCTATCCTTAGGTATAGGCATAACGCCCGTGCTGTTGCCAGCGGTCTTTAGTGTAGGACTATCTTACGGAGCAAGGCACATGGCTCGCAAAGGTGCAATAGTTAAGCGCCTTGCATCCATAGAAAATTTTGGAAGTATGAACCTGCTTTGCTGTGATAAAACAGGTACCCTTACAGTAGGAAAGATGCAGATCTACGCCTTTAAAAACGTTCTAAACGAAGATGACCAAAAGGTAGCTCTCTTTGCTTATGTAAACTCATACTTTCAAACAGGCTACAAGAACCCAATAGACGAGGCAATAATAGAAAGCATGAAATCGCAAGATCTTTCAGACTTTGAAAAGCTTGACGAACTTCCGTATGACTTTAACAGGAAAAGATTGTCTGTTTTGGTTAAGAAGGGAGAGGAAAAGTTTTTGATAACTAAAGGGGCTTATTCTCATCTGTTGGAAGTGTGTAGTTATGCACAGTTGGGAGAAGAGATTGTTGAACTCCAGCATGCTTTAAAAGACATTGAAGAAATTTACACAGACTATAGCAAAAGGGGTTTTAGGTTGATTGCAGTAGCCTTCAAATCTATGGAAAAGGAACACATAAGCTATTCTGACGAGAAGGAGGAAATATTCCTTGGTTTTGTAATAATGCACGATCCATTAAGAGAGGATGCTAAGGAGCTTGTAAAAGAACTTTCAAACTTGGGAGTAAAGCTAAAGATCATAACGGGGGATAACAAGTTGGTTGCTCAGTATGTAGCGGAAGAGTTGGGGCTTGGTGGAAATATTATGGATGGGCACGACCTTCAGAAGCTTTCTGAGGAGGCACTCATAAACAAAGTCAGAGAAACTTCTGTATTTGCTGAACTTTCTCCTTCTCAGAAAGATAGGGTTGTGCTTGCCCTAAGAAAAGCTGGCTATACGGTGGGTTATTTGGGAGATGGAATAAACGATGTTAGTGCTATGAGAAGTGCGGACGTGGCTATCTCGGTGGAAAACGCAGTAGATGTGGCAAAAGAAAGCGCAGATATCGTTCTTTTGAGAAAAGATTTAAAAACAATAATAGATGCAGTGCTTGAGGGCAGAAAGACTTTTTTAAACACTATGAAATATCTTTTTTTACAGACAAGCTCCAATTTTGGTAATGTGTTTTCAATGGCTGGAGCGTCGCTTATAGTACCATTTTTGCCTATGTTACCCAAGCAAGTCTTGATGGCAAATCTTTTAACAGATACCGCGGTGATGTCTATACCGACGGACGAAGTGGATAAAGACTGGACAAAAAGCCCCAAAAAATGGGACATGAATTTTATAAAGAGGTTTATGGTCACCTTTGGATTATTGAGTTCAGTTTTTGATTACATAACATTCTTTTTCTTGTTGTATATCATGAAAGCTTCTTCGGATATTTTTCGTTCCACCTGGTTCCTTGAGAGTCTCTTTACACAGGTTTTGGTGATTCTTTCCTTGCGCACAAAAAAGTTTTTTCTAAAAAGCAGACCCTCCGGATTGCTTCTTACAACAGTTTTTGGTATTGGACTGGTTGGCATAATCATACCCTTTACACCCTTAGGAAAAATGCTTGAGCTAAAACCATTAAGTATGCCCTTTTACCTTTTTGTTTTTCTCGTTGCGTTATTTTATCTTGTGTCTGTGGAGATTGTTAAAAGGTTCTTTTACAAGAAGTATAACCTTTAAGCCCAACAAGAGAAAACTTATATTTAAAATACATTTTGCCATGTTCAGAGAAAAGATAAAAAATTTTCACTTTGTGGGCATTGGTGGAATAGGTATGAGCGGTATCGCGCAGGTACTTTTGCAGATGGGCTATAAGGTCTCCGGCTCGGACCTAAGGGAGAACAAAAACACAGAACTTTTGAGGAGTATGGGGGCAAAGGTATTCATAGGACACAGGGAAGAAAACTTGGGGGATGCGCAGGTGGTGGTTTATTCTTCGGCGGTTTCTATGGACAACCCAGAGGTTAAAAGGGCAAAGGAGAGAGGAATTCCTGTGATCCCTCGGGGAGAGATGTTAGCGGAGCTCTTTCGCCTGAGAGAGGGTATAGCGGTCTGTGGGTCTCATGGAAAGACCACAACCACATCAATGATAGCTCATGTAATGCACGAGGCGGGCTACGACCCAACGGTTATAGTGGGTGGTATTCTAAAAAGGTTTGGTAGCAACGCAAAGCTTGGAAAGGACAACCTTATTGTCTCTGAGGCGGATGAAAGCGATGGTTCCTTTTTAAAACTGCGTCCAACAGTTGCGGTAATAACCAACATAGACAGGGAACATTTGGGCTTTTACAAGAACTTGGAGGATATAAAAAATGCATTTTTGGAGTTTGCCAACAGCGTGCCCTTCTATGGCTTTTCCGTCATAAATTTGGATGACCAAAATAGCAGAGAGATCCTGCCAAAGATCTCAAGAAGGGTAATTACCTACGGTGTTGAGGAATCTGCACAGGTTAAAGCTGTTGATCTAAACTTGAAAGATGGACATTATACCTTTGAGGTGCTACACAAGGATAAACCTTTGGGCAGAGTAATGCTTGGAGTTCCGGGTAGGCACAATGTTTATAATGCCTTAGCTTGCATAAGCGTATGCTTGGAGATGGATATTCCACCAAAGGTGATTTTTGAGGCACTGGAGAGCTTTAAAAATGCGGAGAGAAGGTTAGAGCTAAAGGGTGAGCTAAAGGGTTGTTTGGTCTATGACGATTACGGGCACCATCCTACGGAAATAAGGGCTGTACTAAATAGCCTAAGGGAGCTTTATCCTCAAAAGGAAATAGTCCTTGTTTTTCAACCGCACAGATACTCAAGGACCTACTATCTTTTTGATGAGTTTGCGGAGGTTTTAAAATCCGCAGACCTTTGCATTTTAACGGACATATACTCCGCTGGAGAGAAGAACCTTTGGGGCGTAAAGGCAGAGGACTTAGCTCAGAAAAGTGGGGCTGTTTATTTACCAACCAAGGAGGAAGTGTTTTCCTATCTAGAGGAGAACTTAAGGGACTGCGTGCTGGTCTTTATGGGGGCAGGAAGCATTGGCAAATGGGCGGAGGAATTTTTGAATGAAAGGGTTGTCGGGTAAAGAGTGGGTCCTTCTAAGTGAGATAATAAAACCAGAGGAGGATGTAGTCTCTGAACTGGGGGAGATCGTTGCACAAATCCTTGCCAATAGAGGACAGGATCAGTCCATTTTGGATCTTCGGCTTAAAAGACTCCTTCCACCTCACCACATACCAAACATAGAGCTTGCGGTAGAAAGAATAAAGAAAGCGATAGATAGAAGAGAAAGAATCGTGCTCTTTGGAGATTACGATGTGGATGGGATCACTGGCACAGCACTGCTCTACAGATTTTTGAAGAACTTTCCCATAACGGTGGTCCCGATACTTCCCAGCAGGCACTCGGGCTACGGTCTAAACAAAAGGCTCGTTAACAAACTCTCCCATTATGCAGACCTTTTGATAACCATAGACAACGGAACCACCGCAATAGAGGAGCTCAGAGAGTTCAAAAAGGACGCAGTGGTAATAGACCATCACAACGTGGGAGAGGAGCTCCCTCCTGCCATACTGCTGAATCCAAAGCTTTCTCAGGATTTACACAAGGAACTTAAGGAGCTATCCTCCGTTGGCTTGGTCTTTTACCTCATAGCCCTTCTTACCAGAGAGCTAAACGTGGATTACGATCCACGCTTGGACCTTTACTTGCCCGCCATAGGCACCTTGGCAGACTTTATGCCACTGAACTTAACAAACCGGATAATAGTTTCCTACGGCATAAAATGTTTGGAGTACGTGCAAAAGGGTCAGATAAAGGCTTACGGAATAAAAGCCCTCATGGAAAAGGTGGGGCTCAACGGAACCATAACATCAAGGGATATAACCTTTTCTTTGGTACCAAGGCTAAACGCACCTGGTAGGGTCTCAAGACCCTCCATAGCCCTAAAGCTGTTCCTGACGGAGGATCAAGACAGGGCAAGGTCCTTTGCCAACAAGATAGAGGAGATAAACCAAAGGAGAAGGCTCATAAGTGAAAGGGCATATGAGCTTGCCCTAAAGCAAGCCCTTTCTCAAAAGGGCAGGAAGTTTTTAGTAATCGTTCTTGATAGTTGGGCGGGTGGTGTGGCGGGGTTGGTGGCTGGTAGGCTCTCCGCGGAGTTTCAAAAGCCTACTGCGGTCTTTACGGTAGGTGATCAGGCAATAGGTTCGGTAAGGAGTGCCAACGGCATAGATGTGTATTCACTGCTAAGTCAGTTTTCCCACCTTTACTTGCGGTGGGGAGGACACTCTTACGCCATGGGCTTGAGCATGGAAAAGGAAAAGTTAGGGCTATTTATGGACCTGGTGGAAGAAAGCCTAAAGGATATGGAACTCTCTTCCACGATCCTTGAAATAGATGCTCCTCTCTCTTTGGAAAGGATCACTCCCGAGCTTATAAAAAAGCTACACAGCTTAGAACCCTTTGGAGAAGGATTTCCTCCGCCTACCTTTATGTGCGAGTGCGAGCTGATACCAAAAAACTACGACGAAAACAGGCTCGAACTTAAAACTCCCTCAGGATTTAGCTTTATATCTTGGGACAAAGACCTAAATAGAAAACTCTTAGGCTTAGAAAGGTTAAAGGGAAAGGTGGTCTATCAAGTAGACCTTACAAGACCAAAGAGACTACATCTTTTGGATTTTGCCCATGAGTAAGGTTGCCATCTTGGGAGCGGGAAGGTGGGGTACTGCCTTGGGGCTTGTTCTATCTCGGAAAGGCAATGAGGTTATGCTCTTTGACAAAAATCCTTCCGTGGTGGAGGCCCTCAGAAGGGGCAAGGACCCTTATTGGGGTGTAGACTTTGAAAAGAAACCTTTGGCTACCACCCATTTGGAAGAAGCCTTAGACTTTTCCCAGTACATACTTATAGCCTTGCCCGTGCAGGTCATAAGAAAGGTGCTTGAAGGGAAGAGTGTAAAGGGGAAAATTTTTATATCTGCGTCAAAAGGCTTGGAGGTAGGCACCAACAAAAGGGTCTCTGAAGTTTTAAAGGAGCTTTTCCCAGATTGTAAAGTTCTTGCTCTTTCTGGTCCCTCCTTTGCGGAGGAAACTGCAAAAGGACTTCCCTGTGCAGTGGTGCTGGCGGGGGAGGATGTGGCACTTTTGAGGGAGGTGAGGGAACTCTTCTCCTCGGAGCTCTTTAGGGTTTATCTCTCAGAAGACATAGTGGGTGTGGAGCTTGGAGGGGCACTAAAGAATGTAATCGCCATAGCTTGTGGTATATCTGACGGGCTTGGTTTTGGAGACAATGCAAGGGCTGGTCTTATCACCCGGGGGCTTGTGGAAATGGTTAGGTTGGGCACCGCCTTAGGTGGAAAAGCGCAAACTTTTTACGGGCTTTCTGGCTTGGGAGACCTGGTTTTGACTTCCACATCCTCCAAGTCAAGAAACAGGACCTTTGGCTTTTTGCTGGGGCAAGGGCTAAGCCTTGAACAGGCACAGGAAAAAATAGGGCAGGTGGTGGAGGGCAAAGAGACGGTAAAGGCGGTAAAGGAGCTTTCAGAAAAGCTCAACTTATACGCACCTATTTCTTGGGCGGTTTATCGTGTGGTGGTGGAGGGGGAAGAACCTCTGAAGGTAGCTCGGGAGCTTCTTTTGAAACCTCCTCAGAGGGACTTTGAGAATCTATGAGCTCTCCCGGATAGAAGTACTCATTACACTCAGGGCACAAGAAAATAACACCACCACAGCACTCAATAACCTCTAAAAGCCTTCCACACTTAGGACAAGTTTCCATACTTTAAAATTTATCTTTCATCTATCAGCCTAATGAGATGGGATCCGTGGAAGGAGGGAAAGTACTGGTAAGACTGAACAAATACCTCTCTATGTGCGGTGTTGCTTCAAGGCGAAAGGCAGACCAACTTATCCTTGAGGGTAGGGTAAAAGTCAATGGACTTGTGGTAAAGGAGCTTGGCTGGAAAATTGACCCAGAAAAGGACACGGTAGAGGTAGACGGAAAGATTGTAAAACCGCCAAGGTTCATGTACATTGTTCTCTACAAGCCCTGCTGCTATCTTACCGCTCTCGGAAAGTCCAAAGATGGGAAAAGAACCATAGAGGAGCTACTCAAGGATGTGCCAGTAAGGGTCTATCCTGCCGGAAGGCTTGATTACAACGCAGAGGGGCTCTTGATCCTAACAAACGATGGAGAACTGGCAAACCGTATAATGCATCCAAGGTATAAACTGCCAAAGACCTATCAGGTTTTAGTAAAGGGCAAAGTTAGCCAAAAAACTTTGGAGGAGATGAAAAAGGGAGCTGTCTTGGAGGATGGGTTTGCTAAACCTGTGAGCGTTAGGCTGATAAGGTATGAAGGACAGAACAGTCTTTTGGAAATTGTCTTTACAGAAGGCAGAAAGCACATAGTTAAGAGATTTACCGCCCACTTTGGGCACAAGGTTTTAAGGCTCAAACGCACCGCCATAGGTCCCATAAAACTGGGAAAGCTAAGCCCGGGCAAGTGGAGGGAACTCTCCAAAGAGGAAATCCATATGCTAAAGAAGGCTGTTAAAATGCTTAAATAGTCGTGAAAAATTTTTAAAAAGATCCTATTCTTTGCGGTTGCCTTTATCGTTCTGCTAAGGCTCGGGCTATGAAAGGTGCAGAGGTTTTACTTTTACTCCTAAAGATGTGTGATGATAAAGGACGGAAAGGTTCAAAAGACCTTTATGGGCATTGTTAGTGCAGACAGAATTTTGAAAGAGTTCAAGCCCTGACCACCCTGCTTACCTTTTCCACTCCTTCCAACTCCCTCAGGGCTTGGAGAACCCTCTTTAAGTGTTCTGCGTTGCTGAGCTCTAATGTAAATTCCATTACCGCTTCTCCGGTCTTTAGGCTTTTGGTAATGGCTTGGAGTATGTTGGCGTTGTGTTTGGCAAAAGTGCTGGCAACTTCACCTAAAATACCCACCCGGTCCTTTACCCATACGCGCACAATGGCAGGATATTTACCCTGTGCATTCTCCCAATCCACATGGACCACCCTTTCGGGGAAATGTTTTAGAAAATGCTTCAAGTTGGGACAGTCCTTTAGGTGAATGATCAGTCCTTTACCCTTAGTAACCACGCCCAAAACTTCATCTCCCGGCAATGGGTTGCAACACTTTGCCAACTGATAGGCAACGTTTTCTATATCCTCCATCCTTACCCGCACCTGAGGGCTCTGGTCCTTCTCTTTGACCTCCGGTTTTTTTACACCAAAAAGCTGATAAATCCTTTCCTTCGTTAGCTTTTTGCTTCCTACCAAAAGATAAACATCCTCATCCCTTTCAATACCCTCTTGCTCTTTTATCTTTTCCAAAAGCTCCTGCCTGTCTATGTTAAGCTTTTTTGCTAAGTTCTCTAAAAGCTCTCTACCCTCCTGAATTTGCTTTTCCCTTTCTAACTCCCTGAGATAAGCCTTTATCTTGCTCTTTGCTTTGGAGGTTACTACGAACTTTAGCCACTCTGGGTTTGGCTTTTTGTTAGGGTTTGTTATGATCTCCACCTGGTCTCCGTTTTGAAGCTTGTAATCCAACGGGACGATCTTGCCGTTTACCTTGGCACCTGCACAGTGGTTGCCTATGTCTGTGTGAATGTAATAGGCGAAATCCACCGGTGTGGCACCCTTTGGAAGGACCAGAAGGTCTCCTTTTGGAGTAAAGACAAAGACCTCTTCCGAGAACAGTTCAAGCTTTATGTTCTCAAGGACCTCTTGGGCATTTTTGCTACCCTTTAGGCTCTCCACCAAGTCCTTTAACCAACCATAAATGCTGTTGTCCTTTAGATTAACGGATTCCTTGTAAGCCCAATGTGCCGCAATGCCCTTTTCTGCCCTCTCATGCATTTCCCAAGTTCTTATTTGAACCTCTACCACCCTTCCCTTGGGACCAATTACCGCAGTATGCAAAGACTGATAGAGGTTTGGCTTTGGCAGGGATATATAATCATCAAACTTTCCTGGCACTGGCGTAAAAGTGTTGTGAATGATCCCAAGTACTAAATAGCACTCCTCCACTGTATTGACTATGACCCTAACTCCCAGAATATCGTGCACATCCTCCAAGCTTATACCTTTTCTTATGGTTTTTTGCCATATGCCAAAAAGATGTTTGGTTCTGTAGGTGATCTCCGCCTGAATGTTAGCCTTTTTTAGGGCTTCCTTTAGCTTGGGTATGAAGTGCCTTTTGAGATATTCCTCCAGCTTGGCACGTCTCTCTCTAACAAACTCCTTTACTCTCTCATACTCCTTTGGGTAAAGATGCATAAAACAAAGGTCCTCAAGCTCCGTCTTTATTTGCCAAACTCCCAACCTGTTTGCCAGCGGAACGTATATCTCTAAGGTCTCCTTAGCTATCCTTATTCTCTTCTCTTTTGGAAGATACTCAAGGGTGCGCATATTATGAAGCCTATCAGCCAGCTTTACCAACAGAACCCTTATATCCTTAGCAGTAGCCAAAAATAGCTTTCTGTAGTTCTCCGCCTTTTCTGAACTAACATCCTTTATTTTGTATTTGCTTATCTTGGTAACACCCTCCACTATGTTTGCTACTGTCTCACCAAAGCGTTCTTTTAACTCCTCGTATGTGGTATTTGTATCTTCCAAAACATCGTGGAGCAATGCTGCGATGATAGCTTCCTTTTTTAGTCCCATACTTGCGACTATTATGGCAGTTTCTATAGGATGCACCGCATAAGGCTCTCCCGACGCCCTCTTCTGCCCAGCATGTCTTTCTTCCAAAAACTCTATTGCCCTTAAAACATCCTCTCGATCTCCCTCCTCCACCATAGAAAGTAGCTTGTTTGATAGAGATAAAACAGTTTGCATAGTTAAAAATTTAAGCCTTTTT
>JAEMPM010000163.1 GCA_022759285.1 Thermocrinis sp. | reverse complement strand
TGCCTCTAAAAGCTCGTTCATAGTTGCTACACTCATGCTACACCTCCTTGGGTTTTGCCACCCTTTTCCATCACCCTTACGGGCAACCCAACCGGAAAAGGTGCGGTTTATTCTTTATTATTATACAACTATACAAAAAACACCTCACGTGGGAAATGAGCCCCATATTTGAGATTTCCTGAAAAAGCTATGGAAATCCACAGTTTCTTCGAGTTTCTCACCTGACGTGTTTGCTAAGATAATAGATAATAGTCCCAATGGATAAGCTTAATCCATCTCAAGAGAAAGTGGTAAGACACTTTGGCTCTCCCATTATGGTTATTGCAGGTGCAGGGTCAGGAAAAACAAAAACTCTTGCCCACAAAGTGGAGTATCTTCTGAGAGAGCTTTCCCTTAGCCCAAACCGTATCCTTGCCCTTACCTTTACCAACAAAGCGGCAAAGGAAATTGCAGAGAGGATAGAGAAGGTAACGGGTATAAGGCTAAAATGGGTGGGTACCTTTCATTCGGTAGCTCTGAGTCTCCTTCGAGAATACGCTAGCTTTATAGGTCTTCCCAAAAATTTCTCCATTTTGGATGAGGAAGAAAAAAACAAGTTTATAAAAGAACTTTTCAGAAAAAAGGGGATAGATGCAAAGAGGATTGAAGATTTTAAGGCATACATCTCCAAAAGAAGAGAGGACCTAAAGCCTCCTTCAGACCCACTTTTGGAAGGACTCTTTGAGGAGTACATATATCTTTTGAGAGAAAATGCCCTGCTTGACTTTTCGGACCTTATGTGGGAACTTCTTAGGCTCTGTAAGGTAAAAGACCTAAGGAGCCGCTTTGATTACATTTTGGTGGATGAGTTTCAGGACACCAACACTGTCCAGTATGAAATCGTTAAAAGGTTGAGTAGAGAAAACATATGTGTGGTAGGAGATCCAAACCAATGCATATATGAATGGCGTTATGCAAGACCGGACAATATGCTTAGATTTAAGGAGGATTTCAACCCAGAGGTGGTCAAGCTTGAATACAACTACCGTTCTAAAAAGTTCATAATAGAGGTTGCCAACTGTGTACTCTCTGCTTCCCTGGCAGAGTGGAAGGAACTCATCCCCCGCTTGATAGCAGTACGGGATGGAGAAGAAAAGCCCGTTGTTAGAAGATTTTCAAAGCCAGAAGAAGAGGCAAGGTGGGTGGCTGAAGAGATAAAGCGCTTAAGCAGTCAATATCCCCTCTCCCAAATAGCGGTGCTTTTTAGGGTTAGCCATCTTATGGATAGCTACGAAAGGGCTCTCTTTAGTGCGGGCATTCCCTATAAAGTGGTTGGTGCCGTCAGATTTTTTGAAAGGGCAGAGGTCAAGGATGCACTGAGCTTTTTGAGGCTACTGATTAATAGGTCAGACAGGACGAGTTTTGTTAGGGCCTTGGAGGTCTCTGCGGAGGGAGTAGGAAAGGGAACTGTAAACTTCATAGAAAGGTTTTTCTCGGGAGACTGGCTGAAGGCTACTACCTTAGCCCTTAAGGAGCTACCCCCTGTAAGAGCAAAGGTCCTTTATAACCTTCTCTCTAAGCTTTCCAAGCTTTCACGCTCTTTAGACAGCTATGCGCAGGCTTTTGAGGAGTTTTTACATCAAATAGATTTCTTTGAGAGATTAAAAGAGAGGTACCCAAAGGATTGGACGGAGAGGGAAGAGAATGTGAAAGAACTTTTAAGATACCTAAGAGAAAAGGCGATAGAAGGATACAGCCTAGAGGAAGTTCTGCAGGAGGTTAGCCTACTGCAAGAGGATGAAGAAAAGGGGCAAGGGGTAAGGTTAATGACCATTCACGCCAGCAAGGGCCTGGAATTTTCAGTGGTTTTCATCCCAAGGCTTGAGGAGGGCATCTTGCCCCATGAGAAGAGTTTAGAGGACCAAAGGGAATTAGAAGAAGAAAGAAGACTCTTTTACGTGGCTATTACAAGGGCTAAGGATCTGCTGTACATGAGCTACGTGAAGGATAAAGAAAGTACTCCAAGCAGGTTTCTTTCAGACATAGACAAGAGATTTTTGGATCTATCTGCTTTTAAAAAGGCCGCTTCCTTACCAGAGCTAACTCCAAAGATAAAGCTTAGGGCTGGAGAGAGGGTAAGACACAAAGTTTTCGGAGAAGGTGTGGTAGTAAGGGTAGATGGAGAAAAAGCTGTTGTGAATTTTGGCGGAACCCAAAAGAGCATATACATCACTTTTCTTGAGAAGGTATAAAGAGACTTATGCCCGCTATACCGTAGGCACCGTTTTTGTAGCAGAGTTCGATTCTATCCCAAGTTATACCACCCAAAGCATAAACAGGAATGCTTACCTTTTTGGCAACTTCCTGTAAGTAAAAAAGGCCCAAAGGCTTAGCTTCTGGATGTGAAGAGGTTTCAAAGATGGGACTGAGGGTTATAAAGTCTGCTCCCTGCTCTTGGGCGTAAAGGGCTGATTCCAAACTGTGGGCAGAGTATCCTATCAGAAGTTTTGGTGCAATCTCTTTTACCACCTTGGGCGGTATGCCCTTTTCTGGCAGATGCACACCATCTGCATGGACCGCAAGGGCAATATCCACTCGGTCGTTGATGAACAGAAGAGCAGAGTATTCTCTGGTGATTTCCCGCACCCTAAGGGCAAGCTCATAGTACTTCCTCCCGGTAAGCCCCTTTTCCCTCAGTTGGATCATTCGGAGACCCCTGTCAAGAACCTTTCTGAGGGTTTCTTCAAAATTCTCTCCGTACTTTTTGGAGTCTGTTATGGCATAAAGGCGTGGCAGTCCCATGTGGTTTAAAATAGTCTTATGGTGGTCATAGAACAAGTAAAGGCAAGAGAGGTTTTGGACTCAAGGGGAAACCCCACCGTAGAAGTGGAAGTTAGACTATCCTCTGGTGCGGTAGGAAGAGCTATAGTACCAAGTGGAGCATCCACCGGAGAGAGGGAAGCTTTAGAGCTCAGAGACAATGATCCTAAAAGATACTTGGGAAAGGGTGTCTTAAAGGCAGTGGATAATGTGAACGGTATAATTGCCAAAGAGCTTAAGGGTTTACCTGCCTACAATCAGAGGGAAATAGACAGACTTTTAATAGAGTTAGACGGGACACCAAACAAAAGCAAGCTGGGAGCCAATGCGATCCTTGGGGTTAGTATGGCAACTGCAAAGGCTATGGCAAACCATCTTGGAGTGCCCTTATACAGATACTTGGGAGGCTTATTTGGAAACAAACTACCCGTGCCCTTAATGAACGTGATCAACGGAGGGGTGCATGCGGACAATCCTTTGGACATTCAGGAGTTTATGATCGTGCCCGTGTGTGGTGGGAGCTTTTCCGAAGCCCTCCGGGCTGGAGTAGAAGTTTTTCATACACTGAAAAAACTTCTCAAAGAGAAGGGCTACTCTACCAATGTAGGAGATGAAGGAGGTTTTGCTCCCAATCTGGAAAACACAGAAAAAGCCTTGGAGTTTTTGATGAGGGCAATAGAGTCCGCCGGATACAAGCCAGGTGAGGATGTGCTCTTGGCTTTAGACTGTGCGTCCTCTGAATTTTACTACGAGGATGACCTTTACCACATAGAGGGCAAAAAGCTAAAAGCAGATGAACTGGTAGAGTTTTACCTTAAGCTAATTGAAAAGTTTCCGATAGTATCCTTGGAAGATCCAATGGCGGAAAACGACTGGGAGGGTTGGAAGTTGATCACTCAGGCACTCGGCTCTAAGGTGCAGTTGGTGGGAGATGACCTATTTACCACCAACATAAACACCTTGCGAGAGGGCTTTGAAAAGGGCATTGCCAACGCCATACTCATAAAGCTAAACCAAATAGGTACCCTTTCGGAAACTATGGAAACCATAGCCTTTGCCAAAGAACATGGCTACAATACGATAATCTCCCATCGTTCTGGAGAAACAGAAGATACCTTTATAGCCCACTTGGCAGTGGCTGTCAATGCAGGACAGATAAAGACAGGTTCCGCTTCAAGAACAGATAGGATTGCGAAGTACAACGAACTCTTGCGCATAGAGGAGGATCTTGGCTATGCAGGAAGGTTTGGAGGCAAAGAGGAATTCTGGAGGTTCATGGGCAGATAGGCTGGCATTGCTTTTCTTTCTGTTTATGCTGTTTCTTACTGGATACAATCTGCTCTATGGGAGATACAACCTTACGGAAATAAAAAAAATGAGGGATAACATGGGGGAATTGGATAAAAAGCTAAAAGCTTTAAAGAGTGAAAACATGAAATTAGAGGAAGAGTTAGAGCTGGTGGAAAAGGACTCAGACTCTCAACTAGAAAAGCTTGTCAGGGAAAAAATGCAACTTCAAAGACCTGATGAGAGAATTCTTCTGTTTAAGGAGTGAGCTTTCTACAGATGTAGAATTTGCTTCCTTTTCCCTTCTCACTTTCTAAGTGAATGCTTAGCCCTTGCTTTTGGACTATAGCTTTGACTATTGCCAAACCAAGCCCAAAACCCTCTTTCTCTTTGTTCTCCCGATAAAAAGCTTCAAAAACCCTCTCTTTATCCTCAATACCAATACCACTATCTTCCACTATGATACAATCGTCTTTGTAGTATAGCTTTATGAGCCCACCCTTTGGTGTGTATTTGTAGGCGTTTTCCAAGAGGTTTGCCAAAGCAAGCTTTAGGTAATCGTAATCACCCTCCCAGAGCACATCCTCCGAAAGATATTCTACTCTAAAGACATGGCTTTCCTTTATAAATTCATACTCTTCTTCAAGCTCTGCAAATAATTGGTTTATGTAAAAAGTTCTATGACCTAAGGGCACATGAGATTGGAGCCTCATCAAAAGCATTAACTTCTTTATAAGCGTCTCCATCTTATTGATTTGCTGGAGAAGTTTTTGTAGAACAACCTTCAATTCATCTCCACTGTAAAAGCCTTCGCTTATAAGTTCAATCTGCCCTTTTATGTATGTTAAAGGTGTGTTTAGGGCATGGGTTATATCCCTCATAAAATTTATTTGCCAAGTTATAACCTCCTTTAATCTATCTACCATATCTTTGTAAGCCCTTTGCAATTGTCCGAGTTCGTCCTCTGTTTTTGCTTCTGCCACCTCCACTCCCAAAGGACCTTCCTTAGAGATTCTTTGGGATATAGAGGTAAGATAACTCAGAGGTTCAAGAAACCTTTTTATAATGGGCGGGACCAAAATTAGGATGAATATTGACACTACGGACGCAGTAAGGACTACAAACCTTATAAGTTCATCCTGGACTTTCTGTATAGACTTTAGCCTAAAAAGTAGAATAACCGTGTATTTTTCTCCTACTTTTTTTGTTAAAAAGGCGTAGTTTTCATATACACCATTTTTTTCCTTTAGGAAAACATCAGGCGTTGGCAAATTTAACACTTCCTCTCTAAAGGGTGGAACAAAACTTACAATCTTTCCTTTGCTATCTACCACTAAAGCACCTATATCCTCACCGGCTAAATCTTCCGCTAAAGAGCTTATTCTCTTATCAATGTCTTTATATGTCTCCAAGTAAAACTCCACAATTGGGTTTGCGTATCTTTCCATATATCCATAGGCGTAGCTTATAAGTACATGCCTGATGGCTACGAGAGAAACCAGTGTAAAAAGGGCGATACTTAAAAGATAAAGGGATACAAAAAATAGTGAGAGCTTTTTGTTAAGAGACATTTTCTATGTTTAGCTTATAGCCGTATCCTCTTACGGTTTGTATTAACTTTGCCGGTCTGTCTCCAAGCTTACTTCTAAGGTTCTTTATATACACATCCACTATGTTTGAGCCCTCTTCGTGAGAATACCCCCAAACCTTTCTGTATATCTCTTCCCTGCTAACTACCCTTCCTGCTTCTTGGGAAAGTAGCTTCAGCAGTTCAAATTCTCTTTTCGTTAGGTTTATCTTATTACCTTTGTATATGACTTCGTGGGACGCTAGATTTATAACAAGTTCTCCTACCCTTATTATGTCTTCTGTTCTTTTGTACCTCCTCATAACCGCTTGGATCCTTGCAAGCAACTCTTTAAAGGAGAAGGGTTTTGTAATGTAATCGTCCGCTCCCGCTTGAAGGACCTCTACCTTATCTTCTATCTGCCCTCGGGCGGTGATCACCAAAATGGGTATGTCTTTGCTTTCCCTTACCTTTTTACATATTTTTATACCATCAAACCTTGGTAGCATCAGATCAAGAAGTAAAAGGTCGTAGTCCTTTTCTGAGAGATTTTTTAAAGCCAGAAAACCATCTTGCACCCAATCTACTTCGTAACCCTCCACACTTAAAGCCTTTTTTATCATATCTCCCAACTCTTTGTCGTCCTCAACTAATAGTACCCTCATTCCAGAACTCCATATATTCTTCTACTTCTAAAACTTTAAAAATGTCTCTGTAAGGATGAAGGGAGTTTTCTAATTCCTCCTCCAGTTTCCTTTTACCCAGTATTTTGTATCCTACATCCAATAGGAAAGAAAGAAAGCCCAGGATCTCTTCCTTTCTGCCCCTTGGATCTACTCTAAAGTATATACTACCCTCCATCACTTTGAAAAGGTCAGAGGAAGAGAGATAGTAAAGTATGCTTTGCACTACTTGATTGCTGTGTTTAAGAATGACGCCATAGACCACATTTATAAAAAGAAGGTGCATAACCTCTAGGAAATTCTCCATGGGTTCAAAGGAAATAAGATCCACTAAAAAATCATCCCTGTATGGATCCGCGTTGTATATTTTTAGCTTTTCACTCTCCAAAAGGGAAGCCAATAAGACACCATTGTCATAGGCAAAATACATACGCTCGTTTGCTTTTTGAAGCATAAGCAATCCAGTAAACCCACTCTTTATAATTCCTATAAAAGTCTTGCCTAACTCTATAAAACTATCCGGAAGACCAGATATGAGTCTTCTGTTTGAATGCTTTAAAATAAACTTGTTGATAATTTCCTCGGACATACTCACTACATCCATAACTAAATCCGCCCGAGGTGTTAAGAGAAGATCAAAAAAGTCAAAGTTGTATGGATAGAGGGCTATCGGTTTGCCTTTTTGAATGTAAAGTTCATAGTTGTTGTAGTTATCATATATGTTTATAAAACCTGTGAATTTGCTAAGCATTAAGCTCTCAAGAATAGACAATGTATTTACATTTTTTATACTTACATCTTTTAATACGTAATCTACCTCGTAAACCCTTTTGCCCGCCTCTGGCGTAGAAAACTGTCCTATATCTAAGAAGCCAGCGCGAAGAAGTTCTTGAAGCTTCCTTGTTTCTGATGTTAAGGTTTCATTGGAGGTAAGAATAACAGAAAGGAAGGTTCTACCTTCGTAATTTTGCATATTTTCAAAAGGCTTTAGCACTCTAATCGTGGCATATGGTGTCATTATCAAATTGAGAAGGGATTTGAACTCTTGATAGGCAAGCTGAAGCTGTAAAATAAGTTCTTCTGCAGGTATGGGTTCTTCTAACTTAAAGTGATATTCTCTCTCCGGAGAATTTTTAAAGGAAAATAGAGCACTTGGATTGTCAAGTATGTCAAATAGGCTGTATAATAAGAGGGACTTTTTATTTATTTCTTCGGCTTTTAATCCTTCAATTTCAGTATAAAAGCCTTTGATAAGACCATTTTCAACGTAAAGCTCTATTGACCTACCTTCTAGATATATTTCAAGTACTCCCTGTTTGTTGAATAAATAACTGTTTATCAGATCTACAAAATCCTGTTGAGAATTCAGATATCCGGATATCATCCTAGCATACGCTCCAACCTTGATAGTAAGAGCCCTTCAAGCAAGCTAAAAGTTTCCACAACTCCCTCTCCCTTTATTGCGGCTGCGCAAACGGATGGTAGCCTATCTTTGTTTATTTCCTCCTCTAGCACTTCAAAAGGTAAGGCATTTGGCATATCCATTTTGTTGTATTGTATAACCACCGGTACCTCTTCGTATCTTTTACCTACCTTAGGAAGGTCTTCCTTGAGTAAATCGAAAAACTCTATATTCTCGCTCAACCTGTGTTCTTGAGCATCTGTCACGAGCACAACACCATCCACACCCCTTAGAACGGTAAGCCTTATGTCCTTGTATATTTCCTGACCGGGTATGGTGTAAAGGGCAAAGCTTGCAGTCATATTACCTACCTGCACCGTTTTTGTAAAAAAGTCAAATACTAATGTTCTATCACCTTTTGTATCTATTTTCATAAGCTTTAGTCCGTTTAGGGAAGCAAGTTTTTCAAGGTTAGTGGTTTTGCCAGACATTGTTGGACCATAATAGACAATTTTTAATCTTATGATCTTTTTAGCCACATCCACAATCATTTTACCCTCCAAAATTTGTTGGTTATAATATTAACCCAAAAGCGCATTTTTAGGAGGTGTTGTTATGGCAACTATCAGTTATGAAGAAGCCCTGCAAATGTTGAAGGAACAGCTAAAGGGCTTAGAAGAGTCCATAAAGATGGAAGAAGTAGGTGTGGTTTATTATGTTGGTGACGGTGTAGCTAGGGCTTATGGACTGGACAATGTTATGGCAAATGAGGTAGTGGAGTTTGAAGGAGGAACTCTAGGCCTTGCTTTTAACTTGGAAGAAGATAACGTAGGTATAATCATTCTTGGTAACGAAAGCGGTATAAAGGAAGGTTCATTAGTAAGAAGGACCGGAAGGATATTGGATGCTCCTGTGGGAGAGGGGCTCATAGGTAGGGTCATAGATCCACTCGGAAATCCTCTTGATGGAAAAGGACCAATCCAGTATGAGTACAGATCTCCAGTGGAAAAGATAGCTCCCGGTGTGGTAAAGAGAAAGTCTGTTCATGAGCCACTGCAAACGGGTATAAAGGCAATAGACGCTATGATCCCCATAGGAAGGGGTCAGAGGGAGTTGATCATAGGGGACAGATCCACGGGTAAGACTACCATATGTATAGACACCATTTTGAACCAAAAAGACACGGATGTATACTGTATTTATGTAGCCATAGGCCAAAAGCGTTCCACCACTGCAAGGATCATAGAGCTGTTAGAAAGAAGTGGAGCTATGGAATATACCTGCGTGGTGGTAGCTTCCGCCACAGACCCAGCCTCTTTGCAATACTTGGCACCATTCGTGGGATGTACCATAGGTGAATACTTTAGGGACAATGGAAAGCATGCTTTGATAATATACGATGACCTTTCCAAGCACGCGGAAGCTTACAGACAGCTATCTTTGTTGATGAGAAGGCCTCCTGGAAGGGAAGCTTACCCGGGTGACGTCTTTTACCTCCACTCAAGGCTCTTGGAAAGAGCTGCAAAGCTCAATGATGAGCTTGGCGCGGGTTCTCTGACAGCTCTTCCTATAATTGAAACAAAGGCTGGAGACGTGGCAGCATACATTCCCACAAACGTTATCTCCATAACTGACGGACAGATCTACTTGGAACCAGACCTCTTTAACAAGGGTATCAGACCTGCCATAAACGTAGGTCTTTCTGTGTCTCGGGTTGGTGGCGCAGCACAAATAAAGGCTATGAAGCAAGTAGCTGGTACATTAAGGCTAGAGCTAGCTCAGTTTAGAGAATTGGAAGCATTCGTTCAGTTTGCCTCTGAGCTTGATAAGGCAACCCAGCAAACTATAAACAGAGGTCTAAGACTTGTGGAACTTCTCAAGCAAGAGCCTTACAATCCCATACCCGTAGAAAAGCAAATCGTAGCTATATACGCTGGAACCAACGGCTATTTGGACGACCTACCTGTGGAAGCAGTAAGGAAGTTTGAAAAGGAACTGTATGCATACTTGGATAAACAAAGACCCGATATACTCAAGGACATTAGGGAAAAGAAGGCTTTGGATGACGACCTCAAAAAGCGCATTGACGAAGCTCTGAAGGAATTTAAGTCCAAATTTGTCCCTTGAGGGTCTATGTAGGTTGTAGCGGTTTTTATTACAGGGATTGGGTGGGTACCTTTTACCCACCCCGTTTAAAAAGACAAGAGTGGCTCAGCTATTACGAGAAATTTTTCAATGTCCTTGAGCTTAACGCTTCCTTCTACAGATTTCCCGATAGAGCAACAGTCAAAAGCCTTTTGGAAAGAACAAGCAAGTTAAGGTTTGCCCTGAAGGCCCACAGAGTATTCACCCACAAGAGAAACTACTCCCAAGAGGACGTTAGAAGGTTTCTTTACTCTATAGAACCAATAGCCAACGAGGAAAGGCTTATAGCTATACTCTTTCAGTTTCCAAACAATTTTGGATATTCTGCTGATGCATTAAACTACATAGAAAAACTCTCTGAAGATTTTAGAGGCTTCGATCGGGTTTTGGAAGTAAGAAATAAGAGCTTTAGAAGGGCAGACTTTTATCAATTTTTGGAGGATGTAGGTTTTTCTATAGTTAACTGCGATGCACCTAAAGGTGATAAGTTTTTGGTGGGTCCGTGGGTGGGTGTGGGGTCTATAAACTACATTAGACTTCATGGAAGGGATCCGGAGAACCTCTACGACTACCTATACTCTCTGGAGGAACTGAAAAAGCTAAAGGAAAAGATCAAAGCCCTTGGAGATAGAGAGACTTATATTTTCTTTAACAATACCGCGAAGGCAAAGGCTGTTCTCAATGCCCTCCAAATGAAACTCCTCTTTGGCATTGAGGTGGAAATTCCTCAAAGCTTGCAAAAGGCTTACGCAGAGAGAGAATGGGAGTGATCAATAGGGCCCTGTTATACGGAGAGGGTCTCTTTGAGACCATAAAGCTTCCTTCTACAGAAGAGAGGTTAAAACTGCACTATGAGA
>JAEMPM010000111.1 GCA_022759285.1 Thermocrinis sp. | reverse complement strand
AGCCTTTTGCCTAAAAGGGAAAGATCTCCTATTAGGTCCAAAAGCTTATGTCTTATGGGTTCATCCTTGCATCTTAGACCTTCTCGGTTGTAAGGTTTGCCCTCTTTGGTTAGTACCACTACGTTTTTTAAACTGCCGCCCTTTGCCAAGCCCATGTTCCTGATGGCTTCCACTTGATAATCGTAGCAAAAGGTTCTGGCAAAGACTATATCCTTGGCGTTTCCCTTGAACCTAACTCGATGATCCTTGAGGGAACCCTCCACGCTTCCGATGTATTCCGCCGAAAAGTCTTTGCTAGGTAGGACATCAATCTTTGCAATGCAGTTTTTAACACTTATGGGCTTTTCTATCTTTAAAAACTCCTTATCTTGGTCAATCTCGTAGACCAAATCCTTCAGAGACTTGTAAAAGTAATAACCACTGCCGTCCATGGCGGGCACTTCAAAACCTTCTAAGAACTCCACCACCACGCTGTCTATACCAAGGATGTAAAGAACTGCCAGAAGATGCTCTACTGTTTTTACTACCACGCCGTTTTTTCCAAGGTCGGTGGAGTGGTTGGTGTTCACCACATACTGGTAATGGGCAGGAATCGTCTCACCCTTTATCAAAAACCTAACAGAGCCACCGTCATCTGGGTGCAAAATAATCCTTGAAAACTCACCCGAATGAAGTCCCACACCTTCAAAGGTAACTTCTTGCTTTATGGTAGCCTTTTTCATCTCTCTATTTAAATTAATGCAAACATCATGCCAACTTCTTTAGGAGCCTTAGAATATATTCCATTGTTGGTTTTTCAGGGGTTTCACAGGGGGTACCAAAGGTCCTTTCCCACTCTCCTTTGGTAGTTTTGCCAATGCAGATAACTTTTTTATCCTTTAAAAGGCTTTTGTCTCTTAGTTTTTGCAAATTTGCAAAAAAGCCCTTAACTGCAGATGGACTGGCAAAGACTAAAAAGTCCGAGAGCTTCACCTTGGCTTCAAACTCCTCCGGTGGATAGTCTAAAAGTTTGGTTTCGTAAACGTCAAGTGGGACTACCTCAAAGCCAAGTTTCCTTAAGCTTTCGATTGCCTCCTCCCTTCCTATAGAAGACCTTGGGATCAGAACCCTTCCGCTATAGCCCTGCAAAAGCTTTGCAACCTCCTCTGCGTAAAACTCCGTGGGAACTGCCCAGACATTGTAACCGTACTTTTCCACCTCTGCCTTTGTCTTTTCTCCCACCGCCAGGATTTTTTCTTTCCCTGTTAAAGAACATTTAGCGAAAAAGTACTTTACCGCCTTTTGGCTTTGAAAGAGCACAAAGTCAAAGGGACCTTCTGGCACGTCAAAGTTCAAGGGCACATCCTGTATAAGTGGCAGGGCTATAACCTCAAAGCCCTCCTTTTCAAAGAGTTTTCTGTCCCTCTCTATATCGTCCTTCGAACGGGTAAGGAGAACCCTTTTCAAGAGTAGAACTCTCTCTTTAGTCTTACCATCTCTTCTAAGGAGAGCTGACCTTCCGCGGTGGCAGACCGATAGAAGGCGTAGCTTATTACACTACCAAAAATGTATCCTGCCAAGCGAGAGATTTTTCCGTATTTACCCATGGCTATTATAACCTTTTCTCCCTCCTCCTTTTCGCAAAGGCACAAGAGCCTTGCAGTGTCCTGGTAGGAGTTGGCTTTTACCGCCACCTTTACTATGTCTGCAGACCATCTTCTAGCTTGTCTGAAGACTTCCCTCAAGATCCAATTGGCGGGTGTTAGCTCAAAGTTGTGGTAAGAGATGATGAGTTTCTTCCCTGAGCTTTTCACCAAATCCCTTACGAAGGGGAGAAGATCTTGAGAAGAAAGTTCAATGTCTGTGTAGTCTGAATGAGGACAAGCCCTTTCAAATAGCTCCTTCCTGTTTGGTACCTCCTTGCCACCTTCCTGCGGGCTTCTTATGGTCAGAATGGTCAAAAGACCTAAGGACTTTGCCTTTTGCAGACACCAAAGGACCCTTTCTGGGCTTTTGTCCTCAAAGAGGTCTACCCTAACCTCTACCGCATCCGCACCTAAATCCTTTATAGCCTTTGCGTCCTCTTCAAAGTTTTTATCTGTCAGAGGAACCGCTATGAGCATTTCTTACCCTCCCAAGGACCTTTAGGGGAAGTCCAAAGACCTTTGTAAATTGAGCTCCTGCTTTGTGGTCAAAGGCATCCTTTTCCGAGTAGGTTGCCAAGTCTTCCACATACAGAGAGTTAGGCGACTTCCTTCCCACCACCTGGGCATTACCTTTGTACAGCTTGATCCTTACGGTGCCATTAACAAACTGGGCTATACTTTCTGTAAAAGCATCCAAGGCAGTCCTTAGAGGAGAAAACCAGAGTCCCTCATAGACGAGCTTAGCATATTCGTGGGGTATATGGGTCAAAAAGTAGTGAAAGGTCCATCTGTCCGTGGTCAAGGAAAGAAGGTCTTGGTATGCCTTGTATAGAACCGTTGCCCCGGGTGCTTCATAAACCTCCCTGCTCTTTATACCTACAAGTCGGTTTTCTACCATGTCTATACGCCCCACACCGTGCCTTCCTGCAATCCGATTCAACTCAAGGATCAGTTCGCTGAGCTTTTCGTAGGTTTTTCCGTTTAACTGGGTGGGAACTCCTTTTTCAAAGGTGATCTCCACATACTCGGGTTCGTTGGGAGCTTTCTCTGGGGATACGGTCCATTCAAAGGCGTCTTCGGGAGGCTCTGTCCATGGGTCCTCCAAGGGTCCGCACTCTATGGAGATACCCCAAAGGTTCTTGTCTATGGAGTAGGGCTTATCCTTAGTAGCCTTAACGGGTATCTGATAACGCAGTGCATACTCCACCTCTTCCTCCCGAGACTTGAACTCCCACTCCCTTACCGGTGCCAGAACCTCCAGCTCTGGGTTCAGAGCCCAAACGGACAGTTCAAACCTCACTTGGTCGTTTCCCTTTCCTGTGGAACCGTGAGCTACAAAGTCTGCCCCAAACTTCTTTGCATACTCCACCAACTTTTTGGCAATGAGCGGTCTTGAGAGGGATGCAGTCAAAGGATACCTTCCTTCGTAGAGAGCTAAGGCCCTTAGGGTGGGCAGGCAGTACTCCCTTGCAAACTCCTCCTTTAGGTCCTCTACTATGGCATCTACTGCCCCGGAAGCTTTAGCCTTCTGTGGGATCTCTGTAAGTTCTTCTCCTTGCCCCACATCGGCGGTGTAGGTGATCACTTCGTAGCCCCTCTCCGACAACCAACGCACTATTACGGAGGTGTCCAATCCTCCCGAGTAAGCTAAGATGACCCTCTTCATGGCTTTACCTCCACCTCACAAACATCGGTAGCTCCAAAGGCGTCCCTCTTGCAAGCCTCTAAGGGAACCACCTTGTAGAACTTCTCCGCAAATTCTTCAAAGTTTTCTAGGATATACTTTGCCCACTGGCTTTGTGTGTATTTGTAGTGCTTTTCTATCAGCTTCTTTAACTCTTCCTTTTCCGCCTCGGAGATAAGCCTTCTTGCCAACACATAGGAGGTGTTGATCTTTTGTGGCAAGTCTTGGTCCAACACATAGGCATAGCCTCCGGTCATGCCCGCACCAAGGTTGTAGCCCACGGAACCAAGAACTACCACTATGCCCCCGGTCATGTACTCACAGCAGTGCATACCAGCTCCTTCCACAACCGCAATAGCTCCGCTGTTTCTTACTCCAAAGCGTTCTCCTGCCCTTCCAGCAGCAAAGAGTTCTCCGCCCGTTGCACCATAAAGACATGTGTTGCCCATAATCACGTGGTTTTGGGTGTCCTCCACATCCAAAGGTTTTAGGACGATCCTTCCCCCATACATACCCTTGCCTACATAGTCGTTGGCATCACCCAGAAGGGTCAAAGACATACCTCTGTGGTTAAAGGCACCAAAGCTCTGTCCTGCAGTACCTACAAAGACCAAGTTTATGGTATCCTCCGGAAGTCCTTCATCCCTGTACTTTAGGGCTATGTAGTAGGCAAGGCGCGTGGGCACGCTCCTGTCTATGTTTCTTATGGTGTATTCTTTATGGACCTTTTCTCCTTTTTCTATGTAAGGAACTATTTCCTCTTCCAACTGCTTTGCTAAGGTGCTTCTGCGTGGGTTGTCGTTCCTTTCCACCAAACACTTGAGAGGCTTATCCTTTGGATAGTCTTCCTTCAAAAACTCCTCAAGCTTTACACGCTTGGAACCGGGTATGTGGTCAAAGCTAACAACCTCCAAAAGGTCCCGCCTTCCTATGATTTCATCCAAGCTCCTAAAGCCCATCTCCGCAAGGATCTCCCTTACCTCTCTTGCCACCGCCCTAAAGTAAGCCATCACATTTTCCACCTTGCCTTTGAATTTTTCCCTGTATTTGGGGTCTTGAGTGGCAACGCCCGTAGGACACTGATTTGTATGGCACAACCTTGCCATTACACATCCTTCTGCTATCATGGCAGCGGTGCCAAAGCCAAATTCTTCTGCACCCAAAAGGGCAGCAATGATCACGTCCTTGCCCGTCCTCATGCCTCCATCCACCCTCACCCTTATTTTGTCTCTTAGGTTGTTTTCCATCAAAACCTTTTGGGTTTCCGCAAGTCCTATTTCCCAGTAGTTGCCGGCGTTCTTTATGGAGCTGTATGGACTTGCACCAGTACCACCCTCCATACCACTAACCTGGACTATATCTGCGTATGCCTTGGCTACTCCCGCTGCAATTGTACCCACTCCTGTTTCTGCCACAAGCTTTACGCACACCTTGGCTTTGGGGTTTGCCTCCTTTAGGTCGTTTATCAGCTGTGCCAAATCCTCTATGGAGTAAATGTCGTGGTGTGGTGGTGGAGATATCAGGGTTATACCCGGCTGGGAGTGCCTGAGCTTTGCGATGTATTCACTGACCTTGTGTCCGGGCAGTTGCCCACCTTCTCCGGGCTTCGCCCCTTGGGCTATCTTAATCTCCAAATCTTCGGCTGATGCCAAGTAGGTGGGTGTTACTCCAAACCTACCGGACGCCACCTGTTTTATAGCAGAGTTCTTTATGGTCCAGTATCTTGCTGGATCCTCTCCACCTTCTCCTGAGTTACTCTTCATACCAAGCCTGTTGCAAGCCTCCGCCAAAACCTCGTGGGCTTCTGGAGATAGAGCTCCCAAGGACATGCCACCGGTGACGAACCTCTTTAGGATGCTCTCTTCTGGCTCCACCTCCTCCAGAGGGATGGGCTGGTCTGCCTTTTTGTAGGTTAGAAGGTGTCTTATAAAGGTTGGTCTTTCTTCGTTGGCGATCCTTGAAAATTCTTTGTAATCCTGATAGTCTTTCGTTTCCAAGAACTTGTGAAGTGCTCTTACCACAAAGGGGGACCAAGCGTGCCACTCTCCACCTCTGCGGAACTTCATATGTCCCCCATAGTCAAGCTGAGGTTGATCCACTTCGTATGCTGCATCGTGTCTTATCAGCAAGCTCTCTTGCACTTCAAAGATACCATCTGCCTCCAAGGTAACAGGGGTACCTGGGAAGTATTCTTCCACAAAGTCTTTATTTAGGCAAACCGTGTCAAAGATCTTTGCACCTTGATAGGAGTTGAGGGTGGATATACCCATCTTGGACATGATCTTCAAAAGCCCATCCTCTAAAGCCTTTTTGTAGTTAAGAATTGCCTTCTCAAAGGGCTGTTTGATCTCTCCCTTTTGGCAAAGGTCCTTTATAGTTTGGTATGCCAAGTATGGATACACTGCGGACGCACCGTAACCTATCAAACAGGCTATATGATGAGTGTCCCTTGCCTCTCCCGTTTCTACTATTATGGAAACTTTGTTGGCAAGCTGTCTCTCTGACAGCCATTTAAAGACCGCAGAGACAGCCAAAAGACTTGGTACTGCCAAACGGTGCTTATTTATGTTCCTGTCTGAAAGTACTACAATCTCCGCACCCTCGCGCACTGCCGATTCCACCCTTCTGCACACAATCTCCACACCCATCCTCAGATCGCATATGGTAGCACCCTCATACACTGCATCATACAAAATGTCCGTGATCCGACGCTCACCCGCCAGATCCTGAAGTTCCACAACGCAGTAGCTTCTTTCTTTGGGATAGGTCATAGGTATCCAGGCAACCTTAAAGTCCTTCTGCTCAAGGATAGCCTTAAACTCCCCTGGTAGTAAAATGGGGCTCTCTATTTGAAGTCTTTTAGCATGCTCTGGAGTTTCCTTGAGAAAGTTCCTCTTGTAGCCCAGTTTCATACGCAGGGACATTACAGCCCTTTCCCTTATTGGGTCTATAGGTGGGTTGGTAACCTGGGCGAACCTTTGCTTAAAGTACCTGAACAAAAGTACGGGCTTTTCGGAGAGTGGAGGTATGGGCGTATCGTCTCCCATAGAGAACGTCAGCTCCTTGCCCTCCTCCGCCATGTAAGAGAGGACATTCTTTATCTCCTCTTGCGTGTAGCCAAAGGCTACCTGCTTTCTTATAAGCTCTTTGTCCTCTTCTATGTCAATAGCTTGATCTTTAACAAAGTCCTTTAGCCTTTTGAGATGTTTTTCGAGCCACTCACCGTAAGGCTTTTGCTCTGCAAGTCTTTTAAGTATTTCCTCCGTCTTTTCTATCTTTCCCTCTTTAGGATTAACCAAAAGGGTGTCTCCGGGACCGAGTCTTCCCTTTTCCTTGATCTTTCTCCCAGATAGGTCTATCATTCCCACCTCGGAGCCAAGCACCAGTATGTTGTCCTCAGTAAGAATGTAGCGGGAGGGTCTAAGACCGTTTCTGTCCAAGTGGGCACCGATAACCTCCCCATCGGTAAAGGCAATAGCGGCAGGTCCATCCCAAGGCTTCATCAAAAGAGACTGATATTCAAAGAACTGAGTGACCTCCGTTGGTAGCCAAGGCACAGACTCCCAAGCGGGTGGAATGAGCATGTTGATAGCATGCTCAGGTGAATAACCCGCCAAAACCAAAAGCTCAAAGACCCTGTCCAGAGAGGCAGAATCGCTTTCGTCGTAAGAAACCAGAGGTTTTACAAGCTTTATACGTTCTCCAAATAGTTCGTGCTCAAGCTCGTGTTGAAGGGCAAGCATCCAGTTTCTGTTTCCCAAAAGAGTGTTTATCTCGCCGTTGTGGGCAAGGTATCTAAGGGGCTGCGCCAAGTTCCAGTTGGGAAAGGTGTTTGTAGAATATCTTTGGTGAAAGAGGCAAAACCAAGAGGTTAGCCTTTCGTCCAAAAGCTCCGGATAAAACACATCCAACTGAGGAGCCACAAGCATTCCCTTATATACCAGCTTCTTGGAAGACAAAGAGGCAAAGTAAAGTTTGTTGCCAAGCTTTTTGTCTGTCTCTATGGACCTTCTCAAAAGGTAAAGCTCCAGCTCCCTGAGGGAGGGTTCCACCTTCTCGCAATCTAAGAGAAGGTGAAAAATTTTGGGCATAACCTTTAGGGCGGACTCGCCTACCGCAGACTTATCCACAGGCACCTCCCTCCAGCCTACAAGCTTGAAGGGAGACCTTCTTATGTGCTCCTCCACTGCGGAGCGCACGTCTTCATAAAGAAAGACCGCACCCACAGCCAGATTGTCCAAGGAGCTTATAGAGAGCCCGTTTTCCTCTATGTAATCCGCAAAGAATTTCCTAGGGATTTCCAGCAGAATGCCCGCACCATCTCCAGTTTTACCGTCTCCACCCACTGCCCCCCGGTGGGTGAGGTTTTTAACAGCCTCTATGCCCCACCTAACGATCTGATGGCTTCTTTCACCTTTCGTGTGGCATACAAATCCAACCCCGCATGAATCATATTCCCACACCGTCATCGCACACTCCTTTAAAAGGAAAGGGTATAATATTTTAAACTTACACTTTATAGTATAGAGTATCTCTACAAAGTGCTCTTTTTGCCCTAGAAGTAAAAGACAACCCTTTCCCCCAACTCCAAGTTAAAGAGCTTCTTGGCACTTGCTAGTGGGACAAAAAGCTCCATATAGCCAAAGCTACCGCACAGACTGTTTAGTTTTTCTCTTTCCCCCGCCAAAAAGTGGCTAACTACATTTATTTCCTCTCCCCTGAAAACAGCCTTGGAGTAGCGTGCGCATGGTACGTTAGTTATAGCGTTTCCATATCTGTCAAAATAGGTCAGCTTTCCCTCCACTCTATCCTCAAACTCTACCGCCTTCTCCCACTTAAGCAAAAACTCGTATTCTATTTTCCTGCCCACCAACTCCAAAGGCACACCCTTTGAAAGGTAGCCACAAACTGGTGCAAATACATCCCTCCCATGAAAGGTTTCGTTAACCTTTGGCAAGGTAAAGTTTTCAATCAGCCTACACTCTATAGGCTTTTTTATGTCCTCCAAGGCAAGGTCAAAAAGACCATTCATAGGACCTACAAAAAAGTAATCCCCACAACGGATAGCTACCGCCTTTCTTTGGGAGCCAACCCCCGGGTCCACCACGCCGAGAAATATACTACCCTTTGGAAAATATCTATAGTGCGCTTTCAACACAAGGGCACCTTCCGTTATGTTGAAAGGTTCTATATGGTGGGTGAGGTCTACAAACTTCAGGGAGGGATTTATGGAGAGCATTACCCCCTTTAAAACGCCCACAAAGCCATCCCTTTCGCCAAAATCCGTAAGCAGAACTACCAAGCTCAATTATTTATAACCTGCACATCTTCTCCTTCTTCTATAAAGGCAGCGTGAAGTTCTCTGACTGCCAGCTCTCCGTATTTTTCCTCTATAAGGCAAGATATCTTTATCTCGGATGTGGATATAGCCATTATGTTTATGTTGTTTTTGTAAAGCACTTCAAACATCTTTGCAGCGGTACCATAGGAGCTTTTCATTCCTATACCCACCACGGAGACCTTTGCCACTCTGTCGTCCCTCTCCACACCTTCTGCGCCTATCTCCTTTGCCACCCTCCTGACGATCTCTTCCGCTTTGTCCGCATCAGCCTTATTTACTGTAAAGGACATATCCGTGTAACCTTGATGAGACACGTTCTGAACGATCATATCCACCACTATGTGAGCATCCCCAAGGGCTTTAAAAAGGCTGTAGGCTATGCCCGGTCTGTCGGGTACTCTAACCACCGTAAAACGGGACTCCTTTGTGTCCAAAGTTATAGCCCTAACCTCCACCTTTTCCATGACTTCCTCCTCCGGTACTATCCATGTTCCCTCCTCCTCCATAAAGGAGCTTCTAACATGTATTCTAACACCGTATTTCATGGCAAATTCAATACTCCTTGCCTGCATTACCTTTGCCCCAAGGGAAGCCATTTCCAACATCTCTTCGTAGGATATGTAGGGAATCTTCTTAGATTTGGCAACAATCCTTGGGTCCGCGGTAAAGACACCAGGTACATCGGTGTATATCTCACAGTCGCAGTTTAAAGCGTACGCCAAGGCTACCGCAGAGAGGTCAGAACCACCTCTACCAAGGGTAGTGATCTCCCAATCCTCCGAAACCCCCTGAAAACCCGCCACCACCACCGTGTATCCCTCATCAAGGAGATTCTTAATTCTCTGAACACCGATCTTTTTTATTCTTGCTTTGGTATGCACTTTATCGGTGATTATGGGAACCTGCCATCCGCAGAGGCTAACCGCAGGCACCCCTAGCTTGTTTAAGGTGAGGGCAAAGAGGGCTATGGCTTGCTGTTCTCCAGTGCTTATGAGCATATCCACTTCTCTCTCCGATGGAAAACGGTCTATTTGCTTGGCTAAGTTTATAAGCCTGTCCGTTTCGCCCGCCATAGCGGAGGAGACCACCACTACCCTGTAGCCCTCCTGTAGTCTCTTTATCACCCGCTTTGCAGCGTTTTCTATCCTTTCCAAACTTCCCACCGATGTTCCGCCAAATTTCATAACCAAAGTTTTGCTCATAGGACTTTTATTTTAAATGAAGAAGGGTTATAATATTCTCCGTTTAGGAGAGGTGGCCGAGAGGCCGAAGGCGGCTCCTTGCTAAGGAGTTGTAGGGTTTACAGCCCTACCGCGGGTTCGAATCCCGCCCTCTCCGTTTAATCCGTTTCAAGCTCTATCTCGCAACCTTCTTTTTCTATCACCAGCTGACAGGTTAGCCTTCTGTTCTCTTCGTATTCGCCGATCCTCCAGAGGGTTTCCTCTTCCGTGTCTGAGGGTTCCGCAAGACACTCCAAGCCCTTCTTCACAGTGCATACGCACACACCACACTGTCCATCGGTGCATCCAAACTCCACGCCTGCCTTTTCTATTTCATGATGCAGTTCTCCAAACCTAACACCCGCTGGAATCTCAAAAATCTTATTGTTGATCTTCACCTTCGCCATGAGGAAATTTTATACCCATCTTAGCAAGGCATAGATGATTACCATCAAGGAAAAATGCTATAATCATTAAACATGATGGAGGAGATTTTCAAAAGCACAGAAGAGGATATGAAAAAGGCGGTTCAGTATTTCAAGAATGAAATAGCGGGTTTAAGGACAGGAAGGGCCAGCACCGCTTTGGTGGAAGAGATCAAGGTAGATTATTACGGCTCAAAGATTCCCATAAAACAGTTGGCTTCTATCACTGTCCCGGAGGCAAACCAAATAGTCCTGCAAGTTTGGGACAAGGGAGCGGTGGATCTGGTGGAAAAGGCAATAATAGAAAACCTAAACCTAACACCCCAAAAGCAAGGAAACATCCTAAGGCTAACTCTACCACCTCTAACAGAGGAAAGAAGAAGAGAACTAGTGCGCATGCTCCATAAGATGGCAGAAGAAGCAAGAGTAGCAGTCAGAAACATAAGGAGGGACGCAAAAGAACTAATAGAGGACCAAGAAGGCGTTTCTGAGGACGAAATAAAGAGGGCTTTGGAAAAACTCCAAAAGCTAACGGATAAATACATAGAGGAAATAAACCAGTTAACGGAAGCCAAAGAAAA
>JAEMPM010000133.1:7484-11207 GCA_022759285.1 Thermocrinis sp. | reverse complement strand
CTCAAAAACTCCCATTTTGCCCAAAAGCTTACAGGTCCTCCTCCCCTTGTAATGATGGTTATACAAAAGGCGGACTTTCCTTCCACGCTTTTTGCTTTTTCTTCTGCCTTTCTAACTTCGTTTAACAGGTAGGCAAAATTATCCTTTTGGTGCCCTATAACTATTCCTGCACTGACCGAAGCATTCTCTCCTACTTTTTTCTTAAAGGTGGGATTTAACTTTTCCGCAAAGTCTAAAAACTCTCTCAAATCTGCCACTGCAAGCACATCGTCCCCACCTGCATAGACAATTCTCAAGCCAAACTTTTCTTTGCTTTCCAAACTTTTTATTTCTCTCGCATAGTCGGAAAGGGCTCTGGAGAATTTTTCGTGAAAGGTTCTTTCTAATTTTTCTTTCCTTATTTTACTATTTAGTCCAAGCCAATCTCCCATGCTGTCTCCGTCGGAAATGATAATGGCAAAGTAGTTTTGGGAAGGTTTGCTCAGAAACTCGTTATTGTATATCCAACGGAGTTCCCTGATCAAATCATCAATCACAAGACTTAAGTCCTCTTCTCTCTTTATTCCCTCAAGCTCTTCTATATCAAAAAGCTCTGCGTTGTATTCCCAAAGGTGATCTCTCGGTTTTTCTTCACCCATATACTGTTGAAGCAAAGATCTTAGATTACTTGCATGGTCTTTATAGTTTTGTTCAAAATCTTTCAGTTTCTCTTTAAACTTTGCATTGGCTATGTCATGAACTGATGGAAAGTTTTGTTTTTCAAGGTAGTAAAAAGCAAACCTTTTTACAAGGCACACGCCACAGAGTTTTTCGCCTTCCTTCAGGTAACGTTTTATGTCCTTTTGGAGATTCTCCTTGAACTTTTTCCAATCTACCGCAAGGTGTGCCCTTTCTCCACAAAGGGTGCAACCGTCGGGATACTCCTTTCCGTTGTAGGTATAAGCATCCATCAAAGGCTCATAATGCTTTTTAGACTTCAATGCTCCAAGCTTTCTTTCTGTCCAATCGTAGGCAACTGCGTAATCATCGTAATCTTTTCCTAGATTTTGCTTTAACTTCTCTTTCCACTTTTTCACTTCTTCGTAATTAGTGCATTCGCAGTAAGCCCTGAAGTAGTTTTCAAGATGCAACTTTGCCTGTTCCTTGATCTTTTCTTTCTCTTCCTTTGATATACCTACTCTGTCTAATACTTCTCTTAAGATGGTCTCATAGACTTTTTTCCAAAGTTCTTGAAAGTTTTTTATCACGTCCTTACAAATACATTTATCTGCCAAAAACACTATTCTGTTGGGATAGTTTGCCAAGCCTTGACCATCCTCAACGAGAACTGGATATATGATTTCTGTGTTTAGATCTTTTATAACTTTCATAAGATTTTCCGTAAGGGTGGAAAGCAGAAGGCTTGAGTGATATAGGTCAGAAAGTCTTCGAGAGTTTGAGATAAACCCCTGAACAGGTGAGAATGTGAAGATGTGTAGTAATTTATTCATTTTTTGGCCCCTCCTTCAAGTTCCTGGAAAAACTCTTCAATTAATTTGAAGGAAGGCTCTTGAGTTTTTCCCATAAAGCTAAGCTTTACACCGTTGGGTAAAAACTTACCCCAAAGCCATAAGACCATCCACAGGTATTTACCCTTTGGAGTTTTCACCACTTTTATGATCACAGGGCTTGAACGCCTTGTTATGTCATTTCCTGCCTTTACAAATTGACCATTGCTATGTCTAACAGGAATACCAAAAACTGCGGTTTCAAAAACCCTTTGCCTGTTTTTGAGCCTAAAGTTCATAAATCTGTTCCCTATGTCGTTTAAAGCTTCAACCCAAGTGTTGAACTCTCTCGGGCTCAATACTAACTTAACATTTTTAAGGTTGGAATATTCATTGCATGGAGTTTTTGAATAGCCTACTAAGTCTTTAGCCCTTTTTAGGTTTTCCACAAGCCATTCGTCAAAGTAGCCGGTAGGAATGAAAGAAATTCCCAAATCCTTTGGGTTATAGTCTACAACCGTCAAGTTTCCTCCTCCCCTTCTGTTCCGGGCACCAACTCCACCCAAGAATACCAAAGCCCAAAGGGATGCAATGTAGTGTTTTAAAAACTCATCCTTTCCAATAAGGGTTAGCCTTAGTCTTGAACCTGCTTTTATAAATTCTCGCTTTTTGTTTAAGGCTACCATGGAATAGTATAGGTACCCAACTCCTGCATGCGGTCCGACCAAAGCACGCCTATTCCTATCAAAACTCCAACTAAGCCTGTATTCGTTTATCAGATCTTCACCCTTGCTGACATCCCCCTCTATCCTCAAATACACTGGCGAAGCCATTTTTCCATCACCGCCAAAGATTTTTATTTCTTCTTCTCTTAGCTTTTTGATATCACACTCTCCTTTTAACGCCCTCCACCACCAACGCAAAAGTCCCACAAAGCTGGCAGGTCTTAATTCTGCCTGTTGGTTTGCACCTCCTATAAAGGCGGGAGTTATAAACTCAAGATCAAAGGTTAGCCTTTTCACGACCCCCTCCTAATAAGGTATTTTATAACAGGGAAAACTTCAACCTTCTGACAAACCATACTTCCCCTCCCTCAGTGCTTTGAGAAAGGAGAAGGATACAACAGGTTCATAAGTTCTTCCGGCGTAGTTATAGATGTAGCCTTCACCATAGTGTCCAAAGCTCAAGCCTACCATAAAGGCAATGGGCACGGGAGTGGAAAGGAAAAAGTGGAAGTCTTCAAAGCTGTGCTCCCTTCTGATATCTTGGATTACGCTTGCAGCTTCTGTTGCTATTTCTTTCATATCTTCCACCGCAATATTTCCACTACTTTTGGCTCGCAAAAGAAGGTAGGACGGATCTTCCACCTTTTGGGAGATGTAATTTTTCACGTCGCTTTCCATCTCGTGATGGGCAAAGGACAGCATTACTACAAGGCTTTTACCTCCCTTTTGAAAATGTTGTTCAATCTTTTCGAAGCTTTCTTTCCTTTCCTTTAACTCCCTCACATTTCCCACCGTTATAGGATGGTAAGTATTGTTTTGATAGTGGTAAAAGACAAAGGGTTTTTGGCTTCCAAAGAGAACGCCAATGGCAAAGGCAAGGGCTGCTGGACCATTTATAGCTATGTGGAATCTCTCTTTATTGTAAAGTTTTTGTTCGGTTTCCTTGAACCTATTCCAAAATTCCTTTAAAGCGTTTTCCCAAGCATCACCTGTAAGTTGCCCAGTTATTATAGGCTCTGTTTCTAAGCCACTTAACACCTTAAGTTTTGTTAATTGTTCTTCCGAAATACCCGTTGCTCTTAGAAAACTCTTAAACTCTCCTTCCCATCTATCTTGGGTTTTTGTAATGTATAGTGGCACATCGTAACTTTCTGCATCAAACCAAGCTTTTAGATCATCAACTGTGCTAAGGTAGTATGGTTCCACGAGCCTCAATCCTGACTTTTCTGCCAACTTTTTCTTTTCTTCAATGCCGTCCACCAATTTTATGTTTCCCCTTTTGTCTATAGCTCCGGTAAACAGTGCATCCTGTGGCAGATTTTCTACATAAAGGTTCAAAACCGTGGGCAATTGAAAGCTTGCTCCAGCAAATTCCCCATCAAAAAATACCGCAAACCCAGTCTTGAGAAATTCTTTTATAGGATTGAGATGCCTTTTTATGTTCTTTAAGTTTGTGATAACTTCCTTAAGATTTTTAACAGCTAAAGCTTCTATCAGCTCTCCCTCGCCAT
>JAEMPM010000133.1:0-7384 GCA_022759285.1 Thermocrinis sp. | reverse complement strand
GTATATTACAACCTTCCCTTCCTCCACTACACCAAACCAATTTTTGCCCTTTAGCGCATTTGTCTGCGCTGCGCGTTGGTAGGCTTGAAGTTGGGATGTGTATTTTTCTATGACAGAGGGTAAAAGCTGAATCACTAATCCTTTTGTTGCTTCTTCCTGTTTTTCCCTTTGAATATGCGTATAGAATAGAGAGCTTAGAGTTATGTCTTCGTATCTTTTCCAAACGAGTTTCAAAAACTCCCGTTTTGGTTTTATTGCAGACCACGTAGGTGATCTATCTACAGCCCTTAGTACTTTTTCTATAGTTTCTTGCCTTACCATTGCAATAGGATAACTTTCTTGTTCTAATATCTCTTTTCTTAGATAGACTACAAAGGGCAAAGGAGCAAAAACTCTATCCTTTATGTGCAACCTTAAAGAACATGTGGTAAGACTAACCCACACAGTTAGAGGGACTGCATGAACAAGTCCCTCGTCTTCAATGTGATAAATGAGAACATACTCGTTAGGCATCCAAAAGAGGACTCTGACCTGACCTATCTCAACGGGTTGCCTTTTCTCTTCTTTGACCTTTAACCTTTCCTCTCCTAAGCTCTCCTTGTACAGTTTCAGAGACATTTTCAGTTCTTCAATATTTCTCATATTCAACCACCTCGTAGTTTATATATAACCCTGCCTTTGGCAAATTTCTGACAAGAACCTATCAATAAAGTATTTCACTGCATCTGGCGAGGGTTCGTAGGGCAAATTGTCCTTTAGCTTTCTTTTGAACCTTTCCCAACGCTTATACAGGTTTGCCTCCGAAATACCCTTCGGCTTGGTACAGTCTTTTTGAACTTCTTTACAAAGGTAATAGCAAACAACAGGATAATCCCTCTCGTCCATTAGATCCAACATGACCTCGTAAAACTCTGGACCTTCCGCCTTTTCCTCTACCCTATCCTCGTAGGCAAAAATTTTAGTTTCTTCTATATCTCTTTCGTCCTGTTCTGTTTTGGGCTTTGCCACCTCGTAAGGGACCTCCTCCGAGGGTCTGATTTTGTTATAAAACTCCTCTATGCAAGATCTAACTATGCTTAAAAAGTACCGCCAGCTTATAAAGTTCTTTTCTTCTATGAGACTTTTCTGAAGGATTAGTGTTTTCCTCAGCTCCGAAAGGACATCCTCCAAGTAATCATCCCCCCAATTTCTTCTAAAGATTTCATCCCTTCCTGTTTGCCTTATAAACTTTGCAATGGAGTTCTTTATGAACTCCCTTTCCTGCGGAGTTTCTCGTCCCTCCGCAAATCTAATTAAAAGCTCTCTGTAGTCCATAGCTTCTTACCTCTATAACATTGAACTTATCTATATGCTCCAAATCTTTACAAAAACCGCAGAAGGTATAGTCTTTGATGAAATTTCTGGGAAATCTGTATAGGTAAAATCCCTTGTTTTTTCTATCGTAAAAGGCATAGGATATGTTTTGTAAGTTACTGCATTCCTCTTTCTTGTTACAAAGGGATAGGTCTACCCTCCGAACATCACCGTGGTTTCTTGTTGTTAAAAAACATAAAAATAGCCACTGACTGTAGAAATAGCCAATAAAAGGTCTGCGCTTTCTTTTGTGTGTGCCGAGATCTGTTTTTAATAGTTCCTCAAGAATCATGAGATTATCCTTGTCAAATATTCCCAAGAACTTTTTACCCTCCAGCTCTTTTCTTTGTCTGACTAATTCCTGAAGCTGTTGGAAAAAACTATTAGAAAACCCCACCTCCATTGCTTAAATTATAGCATGGACTTTTAAATCTTTTCACTAGTAACCTCTTTTATTTTCAACCTGTCAAGGTGTTCCAAACCATCACAATAACCACAAAATACGTAATCTTTCACGAGATTTTTTGGCAATTTGTAAAAGTAAATCCCCTGATGTTTCGAGTCGTAAAAGAGATAAGACTCCGGTGCAAACCTGTATCTTGGACACCCTTTTTTCTTACACAGGCTAATATCCACTCTATAGGCTCTTCCCTTCTTTTGAGAAGTTAAAAATAGTACAAAAAGCCAATTGCCCGACGTGTAGCCTATGAATGGTCTTGTATTTCTTTTGTAAGCACCAAGGTCCGTGCCTATGAATTCCTCCAAAAACTTTAACCGCTTTTGCCTGAAATACCCCAAAAACTTCCTGCCCTCTTCTTTTTTGCCGAGAAAAATTTCCTTGATATATTCAAGAAGGCTATTTAAAAACCCCATTTTCTACCTCTCTTTTAGATTATAGCAAAATAACACTAAAAAACTTGCACCTCCGTTTATTGAGCATATAATTATATTTGCATATCCTTATTAAGGAGGTTCTACTATGACTATGGATAGAGCTCTTAGACTTACCTCTGGCGTGTTTCTGTTGTTGGTACTTCTAATTGGTATACTCCCCTCTGATGCTCATTGGTTTTGGAAGTTCTTCTTGCTGTTTATGTCCTTGAACCAAATACAGTCTGCCTTTACCAACTGGTGCCCTGTTATGGTCCTTTACAAAAAGCTGGGATTAAAGGAGTGTGAGTAAGGTTTATCAGGTATAAAGCAACTGTATAGAACTATGTTTTGTGTAAAAAATACAGGGCTATAAGTCCATAGAGGGCGGAGGAGAGGAGTAAAAAGCTGTGAAAGACGAAAGCTAACTTCATACCCTCCTTTAGGGATTCTCCAAGGAGCTTTTGAGGTAAAGAAAAGCTCAGCTCATAGGTGCCAAGACCTCCAAAGCTGTGGATGGGTAGAACTGAGCTTAGCTCTCCTCCCAAAAAGCCCAAAAAGAGTTCTACTGAGGGAGCCAAGCCAAGAAGCAAAATTAAGCTCAAGAATTTCAAAAGGCTTGAGACCACAGAAAGGGAAGATGCAAAGGTGGATGTTAAAAGGTCACCTTTAAAGTTTTTGAACTTAGATACTGGAATGTGAATGAACAGGGAGAGAAAAAATAAAAAAAGGGATAGTATATAAAACCTGGAATCTCCTCTATGAAGGGCATAAAAAAAGGTTAAAAGCACAAAGAGTGCAATAAGGTCCAAAATCCTACCCCACAGAAAAATCCCCACAGACTTCTGGAGGCTCACACCTAAACGTTTTGAGTAATAAAACCAGCTTAACTCCCCAGTTCTTGCAGGCAACAGGTTGTTCAAAAATACATTTGCACTGTTTATTAAAAAGCACTGGAAAAAAGAAAGTTCCTTAAGAAGGACCTTCCACCTCAGGCTTCTGCTAAGGTGACTCAGCCCATAAAAAAGGCTTGCCCAAAGGAGGTCCTTTAAGGAGACCTCCGCAAGGAAAGAAAAAATTTCCTTAGGTGGAAGAAAGTAAAAAAAGAGGGAAAGAAAGAGTAAAGTTAAAAAAAGAGGAAGTAATCTTTTCAATCCTATGGCGCGTCGTGGATCACAATCCTCTTACCCGCCATACGAGACAGGATCTCTGCGGCAACCTCTACACCGGAACCTGCGCAGGAGGCAAAGTGGGAACTAAGGCCAGCCAATGTACCCACTACAAACAGGTTTGGCATTACCTCAAAATCTTTATGCTTTATCATAACCCTTCCCGGTTTTGGAGACTTGGGATTTTCCACCACTTCAAGATCCAGACCCTTTATAGAGAATTCATTAAAGCCTCCAGCCAAAACCACATACTTGGCACTGTACTCTTTACCCGCTTCTGTGTATACCTTGTAAACTTCCCCATCTTTTTTTATTTCAACGACTTTTTCATCGGAGAACTCCACACCACCCCAGTCCTTTATCTGTTCCTTTATAATCTCCAAAAGCTGGGTACCGGTCATTGGCTGGACACCCGGTACATTCTTTAGATATGCTTTATGTAGGTCTGATTTACCCGTGTCAAATACCAGATAAGTTCTACCTTCTGCCCAACTCCAACCTCTTCCCCTTGAAGAGGCTAGGGTAAGAGCACAGGATAAACCACTTGGTCCTCCACCTACAATGATTACGTCATACATGCTCCGCCTCCTCCTAAAATGATCACGTTATACATATTATACCTTAACAAAGACAAAGTTCCCATCGGAATAATCCACACGCACCCTATCTCCCTCTTT
Organism: Thermocrinis sp.; assembly: GCA_022759285.1. Taxonomy (GTDB): domain Bacteria; phylum Aquificota; class Aquificia; order Aquificales; family Aquificaceae; genus Thermocrinis. Next base: position 3,315 of record JAEMPM010000133.1, on the reverse strand, counting down.
GATCTCCCCTCTTATGATCTTGTCCGCCAACGGATTTTCCAAGTATCTTTGGATAGTCCTTCTGAGAGGTCTTGCACCGTATGCAGGTTCATAGCCAAGCTTTACAAGTTGCTCTTTTGCTTTTTCCGTAAGCTCAAGGTGTATGTTTTTATCTGCAAGACGTTTATTGACGCTCTGGACTAAAAGATCCACGATTTGAAGCAGTTCCTTCATGGTTAGAGGCTTAAAGACGATAATTTCGTCTATTCTGTTGAGAAATTCAGGTCTGAAGTGGTATTTTAGCTCCTCAAGGACCTTTTCCTTCGCCTTTTCAAATTCCTTCTCTATAGTCTTTTCATCTCCGTCAAAAGGTATGTTGAGCAAATACTGGGAACCTATATTGGAAGTCATAATTATCACCGTGTTTCTAAAATCCACCGTTCTGCCATGAGAGTCCGTTAGTCTTCCATCGTCTAAAACCTGCAGGAACAAGTCAAAAACCCTTAGGTGTGCCTTTTCCACTTCATCCAACAGTATCACCGAGTAGGGCTTCCTTCTCACCGCTTCTGTAAGCTTTCCACCCTCCTCGTAGCCCACATATCCGGGAGGAGCGCCTATGAGCTTGGCCACGCTGTGTTCTTCTTTGAACTCAGACATGTCAAGTCTTATTAGTGCATCCTCTTCGCCAAAGAGGAGCTCTGCAAGAGCTTTGGAAAGCTCTGTCTTACCCACTCCTGTAGGTCCCAAAAAGAGAAAGCTAGCAATGGGCCTCTTGGGATCCTTCAGACCTGCCCTTGCCCTTCTTATAGCTTCCGCCACAGCTTTTACTGCATGCTCTTGGTCTATAACTCTTTTGTGAAGCTCTTCCTCTAACTTTAAGAGCTTTTCCATCTCTTCTTCCCTTAGCTTGGAAAGAGGTATGCCTGTCCATTCGGAAACCACTTGGGCAACGTCTTCTTCGGTAACCACCAGCTCTTGGCTTTTTTTAGCCTCTAATTCTTTAAGTTCCTTCTCAAGCTTTATTTTTTCAATCTTCAGGTTTGCCTCCCTCTCGTAATCTCCCCTTTCAGAAGCCTTTATAATTTCCCTGTCTAACTCTTCCATACGCCTTTTGATTTCTTGAATTTTTACATCGGTGGAACCTTTCCTTGCTAAAAGTTCTTGCTTTTCCTTTTCGAGCTGAGCCTTCTTTATTTTGAGCTGGGCTTCCTTTTCATAATTGCCTTCAAGGAAAGCTTTTTGAATTTCTTCATCCAAAGCTTTTATTTTTCTTTCCAGTTCCTGAACCTCCGGTGGTACAGAGACCACAGAGAGCTTTTTCCTTGCACAGGCTTGATCTAAGGCATCTATTGCCTTGTCAGGAAGTTTTCTGAAGGTTACAAACCTCTTGGTTAGCTTCACAGCAGCTTCTATGGCAGAGTCGGAGATTTTAACCTTGTGATGGTTTTCAAGCCTTGGGCGTAGCCCCTTTAGGATTTCTATTGTTTCCTCTTCGCTGGGTTCATCTACATATATTGGCTGGAATCTTCTTTCTAAGGCTGGGTCTTTTTCTATGTACTTTCTGTATTCATCCACCGTGGTGGCACCTATGAGCCTTATCTCCCCTCTTGCCAGAGCAGGCTTTAGCATGTTGCCTGCGTCCAAGGAGCCCTCACCCTTTCCTGCACCTACTACAGTATGAATTTCGTCTATGAAGAGGATTATGTTAGACTTTTGCTTTACCTCCTCTAAAAGGGCTTTTAGCCTCTCTTCAAACTCACCCCTGTATTTTGAACCCGCCACCAAGGAACCCATATCTATGGCTATGATTTCTTTGTCTTGCAACTCGGCAGGAACTTCCTTGTTAACGATCCTTTGGGCTAAGCCTTCCACTATGGCAGTTTTACCAACACCTGGGTCTCCCACAAGCACTGGGTTGTTTTTGGACTTTCTGAGAAGAACCTCTATAACCTGATTGATCTCCTTTTCTCTACCTATGACGGGGTCCAGTTTACCCTCTCTGGCGAGCTGGGTAAGGTTTGTGCCAAACCTTTCCAGAGGAGACTTTTCTTCCTCTTTTAGCTCTTGGCTTACATCCTTCATCTTTTCACCTCCTATTGTTTCCTTTAATAGTTTATTACCTATGGACTCCTCCACCTCCAACAGGGCTCCCGCTACATGGTATGGTTCCACCTGTGGGGAACCCTCCGCCACCGCTTTGTCTTGAGCCTTTTCCATAACCTTTATTAAGTTTTGGGAATAATCAAAAGTAGGACTCTTACCAAAGACCTTTTTTGCTACCAGATCTATGAACCTTTCAGGAGAAAGCCCAATATCCTTTAGCTGTTCCAAAACAGGAGAGTTTTCCAAAGCTTTTCTGACGAGTCCATCTATAGAGAGCTTGTTTTCAAGAAAAGCCCTTACATCTTCCCGTTTGAAAACTTCCGAGAGGCTCCTTTCTACCCCCTCCAATTGGCTTCTATATTGGGCTTCTAAGCGTTCAAGTCTTGAATACTCTATTTCAAGCTCCCTCAGGGTCCAATAATCTCCGTACCTTCTTGCCCTCTCTATTTCTCTTTCGAGTTCCTCTTTTGCTCTTTTTATTTTGTCAAGTTCTATTTGTACCTGTCCTATGTCGGACTTTATCTGCATTATCTTGCTTCTTAGGTCTATTAAATGCTTAGCCTCTTGGTCTGCCACCTTTTCAAGCTGAGCCTTCACCCTTTGCAGATAATCTCCCATCCTCTTTAAAAACTCCTTCGGTTCTATGCCTCTCTTTTCCAAATATTTCCTCAGAGCAGACTTTTCATCGGAGAGCATCACAAAGAGCAAGTGGTCTGTGTCAACCTTGGTATCTCCCTGAGCCTTTGCCAGCTCCTTTGCCCTATTTAAGTACTCCAAAGCCTTGGCAGACAGCATATTTTCACTAAACATTTTTCACCTCCGAAATTGATATGAATGTTAATAATAATCTTTAGCAAAATTCTGTCAAGTTTATACTGAGGTTGTTCTAAAAATATAAACCCATTGACACACAAAGTTTTTAAAGCTAAAATCTAGCTCTGATGTTTGTTAGTCTACAGTTCAAACTTGAACTAAAAAAGGAGGACAAAGAAAAACTCATAAAGCTTATGCGCAAGCAGTCCTCAGCTATCCGTATGGCATACAACATGCTAAAGGAGTTGGAAAAAGAGAAAGTAAAAAACCCTCACTCTCAGATATACCATAGGCTAAGACAGCTATTTCCTGACCTACCTACCAAATACATTGATTCAGCCATATACAAAGCTAAGCAATATCCTACCGATAAACCAGTGGGAAGATGTCAACTTTTGGCATCCATAGGCTGGGATGGTT